>NZ_NPJC01000007.1:0-64743 GCF_002251405.1 Prevotella sp. P4-98
CATGTACGAAGGGTAGGATGATACGAGAGATGGCGCATCAGTTGTGACGTTACATCTTCCACGCATGAGCCGCCACAGAAATAAACGCTCATCAGCGAACGGACTATCTCGCTGAACTGATATCCGAAGATACTGCTGCATCTCTGACCCAGTGTTGAGTCGATAACGGGTGAAAGCATGGAGTCAAATTTCTCCATGATTGAAAAAATTCCTCCAAAAGGTGTGAGTTTCTCAGATTTAATTTGTATTTTTGCCATGTCATATTAGAGTTTTGCTTGTTTTCTTTTTGCAACACTAAGATAAGTGAAAATTCTGACATGGCAAAATCCTGGGCAACTTTTTGTTGCTCAGGAACTTATAAATAAAGTTAAATTATAGTGTTGCGGAATTAAGGGTTATCAATCATGCATCAAGTGGTCAATTTCCTCAAACTGCTTCCCCATATTGAGGTTGAGATAAATACGGTAAAGTGCAGGAGCCCATTTCTTTTTCTCATTAGGTGCAAGTTTGCGATAGGCCTCCATATAAGGCCGCGCTTTGATATAAAATTCACGAATCTTCGTTTTGTTGTCGCGTGCCTTCACTCCCGTTTCCATTGTCAAAGCCTGATTTAGATAAGCAGACCCTATCGTATAGTATGGTTCCGGCATCGTATCACAATCGGCAATAAGCCGCTCGCTGATCCGCACACTCTCATCATAACGTTCAAGATTAAGCAGAGACGTGGCTTTGGCCAATTGGAAGATAGTGTTCTGTGGATTTACCTCAAGAGCACGTTCTGCATATTTCAGCGCCATCTCAAAATTACCATTCCCCGTATAATAGTCTTCCAAATGTGGAAAAAAATAAGGATGTTCTGGGAAACGCATGAACCCCTCGTCAAGAGTTGCGAGATAAGCCGAATCATTCCGTTGCCATTCGTAAGCCTCAGCCACATGCAACAGCGTATAGGCGGTCTTTGCAGTGTCAGCCATCGCCATAGGAGCATAGCGCAACACCTTGTCGGCATCATTCAATTTGTAAGCCGAATAGACAGCCCAATAGGCCGCCTGTGGCATTCTGGAATCTTTTGAAGAATAATTATATCCTTGGAAAAGTGGTTGGTTGTCGGCTTCCAAATAGGTTTCAAAGAAGCGTATTGCCTCTTTATAATTACCCTTACCTACATGATAGGTTCCGCCGAAATAGAGGTTGGGACGAAGCTGGTTGAGCAAACGCGCATGACCCTCCCGATACTTCAATCGCGGTTTCTTTCCACCATGTTCTGCCACATCTATTGAATCGAGCGACTCAGCAATGGCATATAGACGGTGAGTCAATCCGAAGAAGGCCGCTGTATCGTATTTCTGTTTAAGATACAATTTTTCGTTGGCCGCTTCGTATTGTTTCAAGACAGAAGTAAACCACATCAGATAGACTTTTTCATTCGTATGACACGTAGAGTCTTTCTGAAGCAGGTCTGTCATGAGTTTTTCCGCCTTGTCATAATCTTTGCCACTCTTGATATAAGACCGTGCCTGACCAAGCTCTTTCTTCTGAGCCTGCAGGCACGGTATAAAGGAGAGCAGCAAGAGAAACAAGGCAAGCAAGCGTTGCTTCTTCATCTGCTATAGTATTGTCTAATTATTTTGCTTCTGCTTCTGCAGCCTTTGTTTTGGGATCGTCTGCACCATAAAGGCCGTAATATGCCTGGTAACGGTTGTAGCCCCAACGTACCTGCGCCTTGTCTGGATCAATTTCCTTGGCAGCATCAAGTGCCTTTACAGCCTCCTGGAAGAGTGCCTTGCGAGCATTCGTATCTTCAGTATTTCCAGCTTGAACAATCAAACAAGTTCCAAGATAGTACTGTACCACAGCATTTTTGTCGTTTACAGCAATTGCCTTACGCAGCCATTCTGCACCAGCTTTAGGATCGTTGTCGTCAATAGCGAGAAGCATACCTTTGTCTGCAAGAGCTGTGAAATCGTTAGGATATTTAGCCAAGTGATTGTCGAGCAAAGCATCCTGAGCTTTTCTGTCTTTCATCTCACCATACATGATATAAAGACCATCAAGTACGACAGCATTTTCTGGGTTCTTCACATAAAGATCCTTCAAGGTTTCAATATACTGAAGAGAGTCCTGCTTGGTCTTCAGTTCGCTACGACCAAGATACAGTTTCAGATTCAGAGCTTCAGTCTTCTGTTCGGGATCTTCCATAGCCATATCGAGGTATTTATTTGCACGAGTCATATCCTTTGCCTGGGCAGCATAGCGACCGGCGAAGAATGCAACCTGTCCGAAATAAGCCTTCTGTGACTCATGTTCCTGTGAAGCGAAAAGTGGATCAGCTGATGAATCGAGGAATGCGCCCCAATATTTCAGCACAGCAGCATCGTTTCCTGAACGTGAAACATCCTGACCGATATTTACAAGATGAGTACGTACAGACCATATAC
The DNA here is from genome assembly GCF_002251405.1 of Prevotella sp. P4-98. Classification (NCBI taxonomy): domain Bacteria; kingdom Pseudomonadati; phylum Bacteroidota; class Bacteroidia; order Bacteroidales; family Prevotellaceae; genus Prevotella; species Prevotella sp. P4-98. The sequence goes on from NZ_NPJC01000007.1 coordinate 2,439, forward strand.
GCTGAGCATTCTTCTCTGCAAACTTAGGAGCTACTTTGCCTTTGGCGTTGGGCTCTTGATCGTATTTGTTACACTCGATAGCGTCGTTGATTGCATTGCAGATAGCATCAGCAAGTCCGAGTGTATCGTATTGCTCCACTTTACCGGTCTTCATCTGCTCTGCCAACTGGTTCTCTGCAATAGTACCAGTTTCCTTGGTAACCTTCGACATGGCCAAATCTACCAATTTGTTGTAAGCCTTAGCTTTCTCTTCTGCATTAGGCAGATTAGCAGCTTTGACAAGACTTGCAGCCTCATCGTAAGTCTTAGCCTTCAGGATAGCCTTCAATTCGGGGCTGTCCCCAGCAAATGCAGCACCGCTTGCGATGCACATCATTGCCATTACAAATAATTTTTTCATAAGCTTTAATTATTAATTAAACTGTTATTTTATACTTTTTCCTTTTTTCAAGCTATTATGCCTCATCGTCATTCACATCCACCTCTTCGGTTTCGATATCTTCATCGGCATTGCTATCAACCTTACATACGGAAGCGATTGTATCGTTTTTCTTGGTAAGGTTGATAAGACGTACACCTTGGGTAGCACGTCCCATGATTCGTACATCGGCAACTTTAAGACGAATAAGAATACCGCTTTTATTGATAATCATCAGATCATTCTCGTCGGTTACCACCTTGATGGCTACAAGGCGACCAGTTTTTTCGGTCACGGCAAGAGTCTTCACACCCTTAGCTCCACGTGAAGTCTTTCTATAGTCTTCTACATCGGAACGTTTTCCATAACCGTTTTCTGAGACAACCATGATAGACTCTGTCTGTGGATCGTTGACGCATACCATTCCTACGAGTTCGTCATCTCCTTCGTCAAGTCGCATACCGATAACACCGGTAGAGACACGTCCCATTGTGCGTACCTGATCTTCATTGAAACGTACAGCACGTCCGTTTCGGTTAGCCAGCAGCAACTCGTTATGACCATTGGTCAGACGTACTGCAACCACTTCATCATCATCGTTGATATTGATAGCCTTCACACCGATAGCACGCTGATGGCGATATGCTTCAAGACAAGTCTTCTTGATGATACCCTTCTTGGTAGCAAACACCACAAAGTGTGTTTTGAGGAATTCCTCATCGTTGAAGTTTTTCACGCGGAGTACAGCATTAATAGCGTCGTCAGACTCGATGTTGAGCATGTTCTGGATGGCACGTCCCTTCGAGTTCTTGTCGCCCTCGGGCACTTCATAGCATTTCTGCCAATAGCAACGTCCCTTACGAGTAAAGAAGAGAAGCGTGTTGTGCATAGTGGCAGGATAAATATACTCTGTGAAATCGTTGTCACGATGTCGGGCAGCCTTGGCTCCCACTCCACCACGTCCTTGCTCGTGGAATTCGTCAAGTTTCGTGCGCTTGATGTACCCCATGTGCGAAATGGTAATCACCACAGGATCGTCTGGATAGAAGTCTTCTGCATTAAACTCATGATCAAATGGAATGATTACGGTACGACGCTCGTCTCCATATTTTTCCTTCACTTCCTGGAGTTCCTCTTTCATCACTTCCTTACAACGCTCAGGATTGTTCAGGATTTCCTCCAAGTCGGCAATGAGTTTCATAATATCATCATACTCCTGATGGAGCTGATCCACGCGCAATCCTGTGAGTTGTGCCAAACGCATGTCAACGATTGCTTTCGACTGCATTTCATCAAGTTCAAAACGCTGTTCCAAAGCGCGTTGCGCATCGCTTGGCGTTTTGCTCTGACGAATCAGATGAATGACCTCATCGATATTGTTGACAGCAATAATCAATCCTTCAAGAATATGTGCGCGCTCCTGTGCTTTCTTCAAATCGTATTTGGTGCGACGTATGGTCACATCGTGACGATGTTCTACGAAGTACTTCACACAATCCTTGAGTGTCAGCAGGCGAGGACGACCATTGACAAGCGCGATGGTATTGACAGAGAAACTGCTCTGCAGAGCAGTCATCTTGAACAGTTTGTTGAGCAGTACATTGGCATTAGCGTCACGCTTGCAATCTACCACGATACGCATACCCTGTCGGCCAGACTCGTCGTTAACATTGGCAACACCTTCTATCTTGTGTTCATTGGCCAAGTCGGCAATATATTTAACAAGGTCAGCCTTATTGACACCATAAGGAATTTCTGTTACCACAATTTTATCATGGGTTTCACCGGTCTCAATTTCAGCCTTTGCACGCATTACAATACGTCCGCGACCAGTTGCATATGCATCTTTCACGCCCTGCAGACCATAGATGTATGCTCCTGTTGGGAAATCGGGTCCAGGGATGTATTCCATAAGTCCATCCACATCAATGTCTGGATTATCAATATATGCACAGCATCCGTCAATCACCTCATTCAGGTTATGGGTAGGCATATTGGTGGCCATACCCACGGCAATACCGTTACCGCCATTAACCAACAGATTAGGAATCTTGGTAGGCATTACGGTAGGCTCTTGGAGGGAGTCGTCGAAGTTGTTGGTCATATCTACGGTGTCCTTATCAAGGTCATCCATGATGTGCTCACCCATTTTCGAAAGTCGGCACTCTGTGTAACGCATGGCAGCAGGTGAGTCTCCATCCACCGAACCAAAGTTACCCTGACCGTCAACCAACGTATAACGAAGGTTCCAATCTTGCGCCATGCGCACAAGTGCGCCATAGATAGAAGAGTCTCCGTGGGGGTGGTATTTACCAAGCACCTCACCAACGATACGTGCACATTTCTTATAAGGTTGAGTTGATACGTTGTTTACATTCATCATACCATAAAGGATACGGCGATGAACAGGTTTGAATCCGTCTCTAACATCTGGAAGGGCTCGTGCTACAATAACCGACATGGAGTAGTCAATATATGACGACTTCATCTCTTCTTCGATGTTAATTTTAAGGATTCTGTCGTTGTCGATAGTTTGATCCATTATTTAATTGTTTTTTGTTTTCGTCATTTTTGTGCAAAATCGCGTTTAAGGCCGTTTTCGTGGCCTCTGACGCATTTCGCCACTTCAATTTCAATGTACAAAGGTATAAAAAAGTGAGCAGAACACAAAATATTTTAATGATTATTGGGAACAAAATACTGTTCTTTTTGGCTAATTCGCAGTTCACGATGCCATTTACAAGCGGATTACATGACGTCGACGGTGTTTGAGTGAAAGTCTACGGTGCTTGTTGTGTTCATATTTGCGTATGACCACAACAACTGTAAGTATGGCAACAGCAGTCAGAAGGAATACCGCAAGTCCTCCTCCAAGATTATCTCCTTTTACTTTTGACCACATGTCGAGCACCTCTGCCGTATGTTCGCCTGCATCATGAATCATAGCGCATCGGGATACCACCTGACTGTCTGGATACATAATAGGATTGAGGTGCGCCTTATGTGCGTCTTTTCCAAAGAAATAACCTAAATTGACTGTTTCCGAATATTCCACACTATCACTCATTTGCGCCAGAATTTCTGGAGTTGCCACACTACTGACATACCCCGTTGTCTCCATATTTGCAAGAGCCACCTTGGGTTGACATAGGTAGTTGATAAAATAAGCTGCGGCTTTCGGATTACGTGCATATTTGGGAATAACCCATCCGTCAAACCAAACATTACTTCCTTCGCGAGGAACTTCGTACCCCAGAGCGACTCCCACTTTACCCGCCTCTTCAATAGCCCAGACAGCATCTCCGCTCCACGTCATATTCAGCCATGACTTTCCTTTGGTCATCGTTTCCTTGCCAAAATCAGACTCCCATCCTTCAATATTAGGTTTTATAGCCTTCAATTCCAGTTCCACAGTTTTGATGGCTTCTGGAGAATAATCATTCATCAGTTGGGTTACGCTCAATTTTCCTGAAGCAATTTCCTTGTGATGTGCCCAAATGAGTGCTGTTCCGTAGGAATCACGATAGGAGTCTTTCATAAGTAAACGGTTGCGATAATTGCTATTCCACAACGTCCCCCACGTTTGGGCGTCTTTTCTATCTACATACGCTTTATTATACAAGATGCCACAAGTTCCCCACATATAAGGCACGGCATAATGGTGAGCCACACGCCCGTTATTACTTGTTGCATCAATCTGCCGAATGATATAGGGGGAAATATTCCGTATATAATTGGGAGTTTTTCCAAAACAAGTATCTATCGGCAAGAGCAGATTCTTGCGCAACATACGTTCAATAATATATTCTGACGGGCACACCACATCATAGTCTTCATGCCCCCGCTCGATTTTGGTAAGCATGACCTCGTTGATATCAAATGTCTGAAAGATGATTCGCACCTTTCTTCCCGTTTGCTCTTCATACCATTTTGGGAAATCAGTCAAAACGTTCTCATCGATATAATCTGCCCAATTATAGACCTTGAGTATTTCCTCTCTGTTTTCGCTATTATAGCAAGATGTCAGCAACAGCAACGAGAGCATCAACGAACATATTATCGAGTTTATTTTCTTCATTGTCAACAGTACAGTCTCTTATATTCAGGTATTTGATTCACTCTTCACTTTTCTTCGATTAAGCGCTACAAGCATGAGCAGCACAACAACAAAGATAATAGTACTAAGCGGACGCAACTCTGGAGTCAGGCCTCCTTTTCTTGCATCGGCATAAATGTAGGTGGAAAGAGTTTCAAGACCTTCATTACCAATGGTAAAGATAGTAACGGCAAAATCATCAATACTCATCGTAACGGCAAGCATGAAGCCCGACACCATTCCTGGTAAGACTTCAGGGATAATGATTTTGCGGAGTGCCTGCATGGGCGATGCTCCCAAATCGAGTGCTGCCTCATAAAGATTCGGATTCATCTGCTTCAAACGTGGCAAGACACACAGGATGACATAAGGCAGACAAAAGGTGATATGCGACAGAACAACAGTAGTATAGCCTTGCGGGATGCCCAACGTAATAAAGAGTAAAAAGAGCGAAATACCAATAATCACATCACCATTAAGGATGGGGATGGTGTTGACAAAAGAAATAGCTCGCCGAATGCGCCTATTGCGCAGATTATGGATACCTATGGCTGTGATGGTACCGAAAACTGTTGATACGGTTGCGGTGATGAGTGCGATGCTTACCGTGTTAATAAATGCAGCCGTTAAGGAGTGATGTACATTATCCGAAAAAAGATTCCGGTACAGCTGAGTGGAAAATCCCGTCCAGTTTCCCATAACCTTAGCCTCGGTAAACGAGAATACTACTATGATGATAATTGGGGCATAGAGGAGCAAGAGCAACAGCCACAGGTAGCCCTGGCAAAGTATGCGTTTAATCATCTGATGCCTCCTTCCTGGCTGGCATCGTCACCAGCAATAAATGTAGATGCTCCTATGAGGAAGAGCATGATAAGCGAAAGCGCGGCACCATAATTCCACATAGAGTTGTTGATATTCTCTTGAATTGTTGTTCCAAACAATTTTATATTGTTCATGGTCAACAGTTCGGAGATGGCAAAGGTGGAGATCGTTGGCATGAAAACCATCAGTATTCCGCTTGCCACACCAGGCATGGAAAGTGGCAAAACCACTTTGTAGAAACGTTGGAAGGGCGAGGCGCCCAAATCTTCCGCAGCCTCAAGATAGCTACGGTCCATCTTTTGCAACGTATTATAAATGGGATAAATCATGAACGGTATGAAATTATAGACCATACCAAAAAGTAATGCTGTTTCACCCAGGGGAATATCAACAAAGTCAAATAAAGCAACCGTTGCCAACGTACGTACCAGCACATTCACCCACATGGGAAGAATAAAGAGCATCACTATCGTAGAAGAATATTTCATCTTGGTCTGCGCCAAAATATAGGCTGCCGGATATCCAAGCGCTATACAGATCAGCGTATTGACAAAGGCTATTCCGATAGAATAGACAAAGGTATTAATGGCTTCCGGATGGGCCAAGAACTTCTGAAAATTATAAAGTGTGAAACACCCTTCTTCATCGGTAAAAGCAAAGGCTACAATAAGCAGCAAAGGCAGTACGACAAAAATGGCTGCAAAAATAGCATAGGGCATCGTCCAACTCTGCCTGGAAACCATTAGCTTTATCCTTCTTTTCTCCATTGTCTTTCTGGTATTGTTGTCAGGGAACTGCTTCATACTTCATCTCGCCACATTCCACTTTCTGTATGGTAATGCCAACATGATCGCCCAAATCCCACACGTCTTGTGTGTCAACATAGAGTTTTTCGCCCCAATCGGTATCTATGGTAAGATGGTAGTGATTTCCTTTATAGAGTATAAAACAAATATCGCCCGTAAATGTTCCGTCTTGCTCGTTATCAAACAATTCAACGGCATCAAACGCAACTTTCACATCAATTGCGTATGCGTTCTGCAGCCGTTCTGGAAGTGACAACCGGAATTCCTGTCCGAGAAATTCCACCACGTCCGGAGCATTCACCTTCGCCCGATAAATATTGGCGGTACAATCCTTCCGCATAATATGAATATTGTCTGGAGTGATATTCATACCCACAGTCTGCCCCACTTCGAAGTGTTTGTAATTCTGAACCAGCAGTTCGTATCCGTTGTCGGTTACCACCAACATCTCATAATGTACGCCTTTGAATATGGACGAGGTAACCTGTCCAACGAACTGGGCTTCAGCCGTATTGGTTGTCATCTCAACATCTTCAGGTCGTATCACCACATCCACTTGTTCATCAATCAAGAATCCCTTATCCACACAAGCGATGTCTTTTTCTGCCACAGTAACAAGACAATCATGGCGCATCGTTCCGTCAAGAATATTACTCTCTCCTATAAAATCTGCCACGAAGGCATTGGCCGGTTCGTTATAAATATCTGTAGGAGTTCCTATCTGCTGAACCTCTCCTTCACTCATCACCACGATACGGTCGCTCAGCGTAAGGGCTTCTTCTTGGTCGTGGGTAACGTAAACGAAAGTAATCCCTAACCGTTCATGCATCTCTTTCAGTTCGAGTTGCATATCCTTCCGCATTTTCAGATCAAGAGCCGCCAACGGTTCATCCAACAGAAGCACCTCTGGTTCGTTGACAATAGCTCTGGCGATAGCAATACGTTGTTGCTGTCCTCCCGACAAGGAGTTGACATCACGATATTCATAATCGCTCATGTTTACCATCTTCAACGCAGCTTTTATTTTCGGCATGATTTCGGCTTTAGGCGTATTTTTCAACTTCAATCCGAAAGCTATATTATCATAGACGTTAAGATGTGGAAATAATGCATATTTCTGAAATACCGTATTGACATTGCGTTTATAAGGTGGTGTGTTGGTAATGTCAGTACCGTCAAAAGAGATAACTCCCTCTGTAGCTGTTTCGAATCCTGCCAACAGGCGAAGCAAGGTGGTTTTACCACATCCTGATGGTCCCAAAATGGTCATAAACTCACCTTTACGGACGTAGAGATTGATGTCGGCAAGTGCCACCTTCTCGCCAAACCTTTTGGTGACGTGTTGTATATTTATAATATTCTGAGTTGTTTCTTTCATTAGTATGTTATCAAAATTGCCAACAAAAGTACATCTTATTTTTCTGTTTGCACTCCTTTCGCGACATGATTCACCTTCACTTTTATCATGTTTAGCCCTTGTTTGCCCATGATCAGCCCATTTGTTAGTTTGAAATCACTTCTCTGCCATCAACGTCAGCAACTTTCAATCACAAGCCAACAGTTCTATCTCAAATATCAGAGTAGAACCGGCAGGAATCCCTGGTTGGGAAAATTTCCCATATCCCATTTCTGCAGGGATATACACTTCCCATTTGTCCCCAACATGCATCTGTTGCATAGCAACAATCCATCCCTGGATAAGATCGCATAGCCGACAAGCCAACGGCACACCACCACGACTAGTGTCAAAGACCCGATTGTCTATGGTCCGTCCTGTATAATGGGCCGTAACAATACTTCTCACAGTAGGCATAAGACCAGATGAACTCCCCGTTTCCAAAACTTTATAATATATGCCATTGGATAGAGGCAAAACATCTTTCTCCTTCGCTTTATTGTTCAACCAATCCTTGTTGGCCTGAATATAAGCACGCTTTGATGCCATTTTTAAACGAATTTTATTGAACATGAACATCTGTAAGGCGACCCGCAGCAATAGTGGCTGTAAAACGTAAAGTCTGACTATGGGACGCATCACGTTGCACAGCCTGCATGGTTACGCTTACGTGATAATCCATTTCGCCCGTAGTCTCATTTTCTACCTTTTTCACTTCCCAGTCGTCCGCAAAAGTAATATCTGCATTCGTCAGGTCAACACCACGAGAGGCAAGCAGTTCGCGGTTGGCGCTATTGGCACAATAGGCTCGTACAAGCCCGCTAACCATTTCGATGTCGGCAGAAGACACTTGCATGCTGGAGCATTTTTCAAAATTCGTCTTCGCATCATCAATATATTCGCCATCGGCATGCTTTTCAATATATTTCTTATACGATTCCAAAGTATTCTGAGTAACAGCAGAAACCCAATCAAGTGAATCGATCTTAATACGTGCCTCTGTTGCATGAACGCTCTCTGGATGTTCTTGAATGTATCGTTCAAGGGCATAGGCAGACTGACTGGCAAGAGCATTATACCAATCGTTGTCTATCTGTTTCAGAATATCTATGTGGGCCATGATGGAGTCGCGACGTTCCTGTGGTGCTTCGGGATACATATCAAGATAATTCTGAAGCACAGCCAGTTCATTACTCTCCATGGCATTTTCATAAGCGGCTGTCTCGTTATCCTGTTGCGTCTTATTATAAAAATACCAACCAACAAAGATTATTGAAAGGGCAATAAGGAAAGAGGCCAAAAACAACTTCCAGGATTTAGAATGATTGGGCTGCTCTTCTGCGGCATTATCTGATGCAGGAGCTCCAGTCTGATTTCCTTGCTTGCCTACTGTTGATTGTACGGAAGGTTGCCCGACCGAAACCCGATGACTGCCCGAAGGATTCTTTGCAGCAATAGGATCTTGCTGACTTTTGAGCGCAATATTCGTATGACAGTTCGGACATACATTCTGATTCGCTAATACTATTTCTCCACAATGGGGACACTTTACAATATTACCAGCAATAGCTACCCCACAACTGGGACAAGTGGCGGCCAAACTGCTAACCTGACGGCCACACTCAGGACATTTGATAATTGGCATATCTGATTCTTATTTCTTTATTACTTGGTTTTTCTACAAAAAGACTATTTCCGATGATGAAAGCGTATCTCACGCAACTTATGATGTCCCATAAATCTGCTTTTATCAACATAACCGCTAATACCCACGATACGCCCCTTACCGGTATATTGCCATAAATGAATGTCTCGCTCGTCAGCTAAAACAGGTTCTTCATCGGTGTACATGGCTATCATGAGTTTATACCCGTCGAGTTTTCCTAAAAGATGCTTATTGTAGAAGTTGCGGTAAGTATAAACCAAAGGCTTCTGCCCATATTCTTCTTCCACCAAGTCGAGAAACCGGAACAGAGAGTCGCAAAACTCATCGGTCGGCAACCCACTTGTGGTCTCCACATCAATCATAGGGATAAGATCCTGCTGGTCAGGCAGACATTGAGAACGGAAATTCTGCAACTGCAACTTTTGCTCCACCTTTGGGCGATAGAAATGATAGCTACCCACTTTCAATCCATAACGCTGGGCCATTTCTATATTGCGCTCAAACATCTCATCGATACGGGTTCCCCCTTCCGTCGCCTTGAGATAGACATAAGCCATCTTGGTATTGTCGCCAATAGTCTCCCAAAAGACATTACCCTGATAATGACTCAAATCTATTCCATGAATATGACTACAGGTGTCCTCACATTGCAAAAAAGGGTCTTGTGCCATGACGTCTAAAGTGGTGACAACAAGGAATATAAGTGTAGATATAAACGTTTTTCCCATTATCTTTCAAAATTTTAGATGCAAAGTTACTAATTTATTCACAAATATACTTATCTTTGCATTCGAAATAGCACAAATTTAAACTTATGAAATATCTATTAACGACAATTCTTGCTGTATTAGCGTTCACAGCATGCTCACATGATAACTCATCAGAATCAAATGGACAGGGACGAACGGTCATCGTTTATATGGCTGCAGAGAATAATCTCTCATCCATCGCACAAGTCAATATCAACGATATGATCATCGGGGCAAAAAAGCTGGGAAGCAAAGACAGACTTCTCGTGTTTGTTGACAGACAGAACCCACAGGAGAAACCTTTTATCATCAGACTGACCGGCAACGCCAAACAACCTGTTGATACCGTTTATCAATTCAACAACGATTTCTACAGTTCTGATTCAGAAGAAATGAAACAAATATTGGGATGGTGCATGAAAGAATACCCCAACGATTCGTATAGCCTCGTTCTATGGGGACATGCAGACGGATGGCTGTTTCACAACACAACAACACCCCAAGCCTCAACGCCAAGTATCAAAAAAGCCTTTGGACAAGATTCAGGTAAAGACCTCAACAAAGAAGAATCGAAATGGATGGAGATAACAGAAATGCGTGACGCGCTTGAAGCCTTGCCACACACCTTCAAATTCATCTTCGCAGACTGTTGTGCTTTCCAGAACGTAGAAGTGGCTTACGAGCTCCGTAACACTACAGATTACATCATCGCATCACCAGCAGAAATACCAGGAGCAGGAGCCCCATATGCCAACATAATACCGGCGATGTTCAACAAGACAGACGCCACTATGTATCAACAAATATGCGATCGCTACAATGAAGCTGGAGGAACAGGAAACAGGGTTCCCATATCAACGGTAAATACCGCAAAATTATCAGATCTTGCCAGCGCCACACACGATATCATCAGCAACGAACTCAACGGTAAGACCTTCAATATGGATGGACTGGTGTATTATTACAACAACGTCAACTATGTTTACCGGGCAGAGCGCATCATGTACGACATGATGGATTTCCTGCGCCAAAACACGGGCAACGAAGCTTACCTGAAATGGAGACAAACCTATGATGCCGCCGTTGTTTACAAAAAGAAAAGCAGCAAATGGGATACCAACGGATTGGTTGACTTCGATGACTTCACCGTAACAGATGACAACTTCGGCGGAATGAGTATGTTCGTACCATTGAACCGTTACAACAGCACACAGAAAAACTATAACGAACTTATCAAACAAATGGAATGGTATAATGCAGCAGGATGGTCATCTATAGGATGGTGACCATCCTTGTTGCATTACCGTTATTGCTTGTCCACAGACGGTTCTACTGTTGACTGATGAACCACAACCTTTACTTTTGAAATACGGCGCTCTTCAAGTTCCAATATCTCAAAGGTAAAATGACGATAGTCTATCCGCTCATGTAACTGTGGGAAATCTCCTTTGATTTCAAGCAGCAAACCTGCAACAGTATCTGCATCTCCCTCAACATCAACGAAGAAATCATCATCAATCTTGAGAATACGGTAAAAGTCACTCAACAGCGTCTTTCCTTCAAAGACAAAGGTATTGCTGTTGATACGCACATAATTATGTTCATCCTCATCGTATTCGTCATTAATCTCACCCACAATTTCCTCCAATACATCTTCCAATGTGACAATACCGCTCGTACCACCAAATTCATCAACAACAATGGCGATATGAACGCGATTCGACTGGAACTCACGCAGCAAATCGTCTATTTTCTTAGTCTCTGGAACGAAATATGGAGGACGGATAAGAGATTGCCAACGGAATGTGGCAGGTTTACCCAGATGTGGCAACAAATCCTTGATATAGAGAATGCCTCGTATGTTATCACTATTATCTTGATAGACAGGTATGCGAGAATAGTTATTATCAACTATACATTTCAGCACCTCACTAAATGAAGAACGAAAATCCAAATCTACAACATCCTGACGACTCGTCATAATCTCTTTAGCTGTCTCATCACCAAACCGAACGATACCTTCAAGCATATGCTGTTCTTCCTTGATATCATTCTTATCTGTCAGTTCAAGAGCCTGTTCCAAGTCATCAACGCTCAACACATGATTATCCTTCTGTACCACCTTTCCTGCCAACACACCAGACTTGATGAGAATGGTTGCAAAAGGATAGAACAGTTTACGGCAAAACATAATGCCAGACACCACACGACGACAAAAGCGAAGTGGTTGTTGACGGGTGTAAATCTTCGGAATAATTTCTCCAAAGAGCAACAACAAAAATGTCAAAAAAACCGTAATACACAAGAACTGCAACCATACCGCATTACCAAAATCAACTACACGTGCAAAGAAATAGTTCAGCAGCATGATAATGGTTACATTCACCAAATTGTTGGTAATCAGAATGGTTGCCAACGTACGTTCAGAATCGTTACGAAGCGCTATGATCTTGCCGTCTGATACCGACTTTTCCTCTTCCAATTCATTCTCGTCATTTGGTGTCAAAGAGAAAAAAGCAATCTCGCTTCCAGAAGCGAAACCAGAGACAAAGAGTAAGGCAAATGCCAAAACCAATGCAACAACGGCCCCATAATCTGGAGTCATCAACTGCACTTCCGATAAAATATGTTGGATATCCATTGTCGCTTAGAAAGGAAGAGCTTCTGCATCATTATTATCCACAGAAGTCATTGATGCATTCTGCCCATTGACAGAACTTTGAGTATTATCATTGGAATTTACCATGGTCGGGTTCTCTGAAACAGAAGAAGAACTTGATGCATACTGAGAAGTTTCTGTTGCAGGATTGTTTTGCATCTTAGGAGAAAGCAACTCTATGTTATCAGCCCATATCTCTGTTTTGAAACGACGCTGACCCTGACGATCATCATACGAAGAATAGCGAATGCGTCCTTCTACATACAGTTTATCACCTTTATGCACATATTGTTCCACAATTTCTGCCAAACGTCTCCACAGAATTACGTTGTGCCAATCGGTATGATCAGGAACCTGCGTACCGTTCTGTAAGGTATATCCACGTTCGGTTGTTGCAAGCCGTACCCGTGCAACTGCCACACCTTGGTCAACATATCTAACCTCTGGGTCGGCACCAACATTTCCTATCAGCATCACTTTGTTCATAATATCTCTATAATGATAAAATTCAAACCGCCATGTTTGGCAACATGTTATTTACACAGTCCCAAGAACTGGAAATGGAAATTCTTTCCTTTTGCAGATGGGAACTGACTTCTTTCGTCAACCCGTTCACGCAAGTGCTCAATAATACGATTATAACAATCCATTCCTGATACCGCCTTACATTGTGCTACAAAATGGGTATCTCGGTATTGGAATTTACCCGTACCAGGAACTATTTGCACACGCTTAAAATCAAGCGAGCCTTCATACCAGCCAAACTTTTCTTCGTTCAGTCTTGCCAATGCCGATACATTTTTTTTCTCATGAACCTCTTGCACAGGATGCAACGCACGCTTCTCCTTAAAGTCAAGCATCGTCTTGGCTTCAGTCTTGATGATGATAAAATAGATTCGTGGGCGAACTTTATAACGCTTAGGATAATACATATCGCTGTTATAGTAGTTGCGAATGTCTTTCTCAAGAATAGGATTCATTCCAATCTCGTCGATATCTGCAAGAAACTGAATAGCATCATCAACGTTATCAACAAGAACCTCTTTATCAAAATAGCGTATATATAAATTCATCGGTAAATATTTATCTTTTTAAAATAAAAAAATAGATTTCGGTTTTCCTTAGGATAAATAAAAAAAGAGCGGAAAACGGGACTCGGACCCGCGACCCCAACCTTGGCAAGGTTGTGCTCTACCAACTGAGCTATTTCCGCAACAAAAAAAATAAAAATCTTTATGGTGAAGAGGAGGAGACTCGAACTCCCACGTCGCAATTGACACTACCCCCTCAAAGTAGCGCGTCTACCAATTCCGCCACCTCTCCAACATAAAATATTTAGTGAATAAAAAAGAGTGCCCAGAACAGGACTCGAACCTGCACGCCTCGCGGCACACGCACCTGAAACGTGCGCGTCTACCAATTCCGCCACCTGGGCTTTAAATCGCTAAGACCTATCCTAACGCTCTTTTCTGTTCAATAAATGAGCGGAAAACGGGACTCGGACCCGCGACCCCAACCTTGGCAAGGTTGTGCTCTACCAACTGAGCTATTTCCGCTTATTTCCTCTCTCAAGGAGCATCTCTCTCGATTGCGGATGCAAAGGTACGCTATTTTTCTGAATTACCAAAATTTTCTCGCATTTTTTTCTAAAAAAAGTATCAATCCATGCGATTTCGATAGTCTTCATAGCCAAAATGGCGCAATATTTCCAATTTCCCGTCCATATGGAGCATTCCAATGGACGGGTGAGAAATACCATTAAACATGTTTGTCTTGACCGTTGTATAATGAATCATATCCTCAAAAATAATCTCCTGACCGATCACCAATGGATTTTTAAAGCGCCAAGACCCCATAAAATCTCCAGACAGGCAACTATTACCACCCAATCTATAGGTATTTTCTTTCGTTGCCTCCTCCAAATCGACCAATTCTGCCCCACGCACCTCTGGATGATATGGCATTTCAAGACAATCGGGCATGTGGCATGTGAAGCTGACATCAAGGATGGCAGTCTTGATTCCTCGATCATTCACAATATCCACAACATGGGCCACAAGCGGTCCAGTCTGCCAGGCAAAGGCGCTTCCTGGTTCAAATATCACCTTCAGATGGGGATAACGCTGGTGGAAACCTTTCATTATACGTTCCAACAACTCTATATCGTAACCTTTGCGAGTCACCAAATGGCCTCCTCCGAAATTGATCCATTTTATCTGCGAGAACCAAGGAGAGAATTTTTCTTCTATATGCCGTAGTGTCCGTTCAAACACATCTGCCCCACTCTCACAATGGCAATGGCAATGGAATCCGTCAATATCCGACGGCAGTTCTTTCGGCAACTTATCTGCCGTAATACCAAAGCGTGTACCTGGAGCGCAGGGATTATAGAGCATGGTACCCACTTCCGAATATTCAGGATTGACACGCAATCCTATCGAACATGATGATGCACGATGGTGAAAGCGCTCGTATTGCGACAACGAATTAAACGTGATATGCGATGAGCAAGCTACAATATCATCAAACTCTCCATCTGTATAAGCTGGCGAAAAGGTATGGGCTTTCTTTCCAAACTCATGATAAGCGAGCATAGCCTCAGACAGCGAACTAGCGGTAGTAGATTGAATATACTCCCGAAAAATAGGAAATGTTTTCCATAATGCGAATGCCTTGAAGGCAAGAATAAACTCCGAACCGGTTCGTTCAGCCACGTCTTTTATCAAAGCGAGATTACGTCGCAATTTCGCCTCCTCTATAATATATATAGGTGTACTATTTTCCATTTTTTTGATATAAATCTTGATTTCGACTGCAAAGTTAGCTTTTTATTGTCATTAAATTGCATTATTCCATATAAAATGATTACTTTTGCATTTGATTCTAGATTATTGCAATGAAACTCATAGTAATGACCAAGCCCACGTATTTCGTGGAAGAAGACAAAATATTGGCAACACTTTTCGACGAGGGACTCGACTGCCTGCATTTATGCAAGCCTGGTTCTTCGCCAATGTATGCTGAGCGCCTGCTGACTCTACTGCCTGAAGACTACTGTTCAAAGATTGTAGTACATGACCACTTCTACCTCAAGGAGGAATACAATCTGAGAGGCATCCATATTGACGAGGCAGGACAACCAGCCCCGCAAGGCTATCGTGGACGCCTGAGTCGCACCTGTCAGAAGCTCGACGAGCTCAAAGTGACTAAACGCAACGCAGACTACGTGTTTCTCAAACACATCTTCGACAGTCAGACGGGTAATGAGAAAGCCTCATTTACTCCCAACGAACTGGAACAGGCTTCTAAGTTGGGACTTATCGACCGGCACGTGTATGCATTAGGAGGCATGAACATAGACAATATTCGCATGGCCAAAGAACTCGGCTTTGGCGGAGTTGTCATTTGTGGTGACCTGTGGAACCGCTTCAACATCCATCAGGGATTAGACTACAAAGAACTTATTGCCCACTTCGAAAAGCTCAGAAAGGCCATTGGATAGAAAAAGAAACAACTAACAACAATATTTACTACAAAATGAGAGAATCGAACTCTTACATGGTATTTTCAGGCACTGCCACAAAGTATCTGGCAGAGAAAATCTGCCTTAGTTTAGGATGTCCGCTCGGTGAACTGCAAATCACAAAGTTCTCCGACGGCGAGTTTGCTGTCTCTTTCGAGGAGTCTATTCGCGGTCGCGATATCTTCCTCGTACAGAGCACATTCCCCAATAGTGACAACCTGATGGAGCTGTTGCTGATGATCGATGCTGCCAAGCGCGCCTCTGCACGCACCATCAATGCCGTTATCCCCTATTTCGGATGGGCACGTCAGGATCGCAAAGACAAGCCCCGTGTCAGCATTGGTGCCAAACTGGTAGCCGACTTGCTTTCCGTAGCCGGTGTTGATCGTGTCATCACCATGGACTTGCATGCCGACCAGATACAAGGTTTCTTTGATGTTCCCGTTGACCACCTCTATGCTTCCGGCGTCATCCTCCCCTATCTTCAGAGTCTCAATCTAGACGACCTCGTTATTGCATCACCTGATGTCGGCGGTTCTAAGCGCGCCAACACCTATGCTAAATATCTGGGTTGCCCGCTGGTTCTCTGCAACAAGACCCGCGCTCGCGCCAACGTTGTAGCCACCATGCAGATTATCGGTGACGTCAAAGACAAGAATGTGGTGATTATCGACGACATGGTCGATACAGCTGGAACCATCACCAAGGCTGCCGACATCATGAAAGAAGCAGGTGCTAAGACTGTTCGCGCATGTGCATCCCATTGTGTGATGAGTGGCCCTGCAAGCGAACGCGTACAAGAATCGGCCCTTGAGGAAATTGTCTTCACAGACTCTATCCCCTACACACAACGCTGTGCTAAGGTGAAGCAGCTCTCTGTGGCAGATATGTTTGCAGAAACCATCCGCCGCGTGCTCAACAACGAGAGTATCTCAAGTCAATACCTTGTATAACATCCATCCTTCAGATGAACATCAAGACATTATTTATAGTGACAGCAGCAGGCATTACGCTTGCTGCTTGTCATTCAAACACGTACCATATCAAAGGTTCTGCCGAAAACATGCAAGACGGAGACACACTCTTTCTCACGACCGACATGGTAACCGGCATTCCCTGCGACACCTTAGTAGTAAAAAACGGAAAGTTCAGTCTTTCGGGAAGTGCAGATTCTACATGTTTCTGCATGCTTTATAGTGCGAAAGCCCACCAGATCAACGCCACATTCTTCAGGGAGAATGGCAATATCGACATCCGGCTTTCCGCAGAACCTTCCGCATCAAGGGTTGGCGGTACGCCTTGCAACAACGAGTGGCAACGTCTCAACGACTCGTTGATGGTTGTAGGCAAAGCCATCAATCTTATTGCAGAACGCATCTATGCCCATCCCGTCAGTCCGGCAGAACGAGAAAAGGGTATGAAGGAAATAGAAGAACTCAACAAACAGTTCAGCAACAAGGTAGAAGTTGCCGCCGAACGCAATATCGACAACGAATTCGGCTATTTTCTCATCCTCAACTTTTCCAAGGATATATTCTCTGCCACAACGACCAAGCATCTCATCAGTCAGATGCCGAAGGAATTGCGTCAGCGTACCGCCATCCAGCAAATGGAACAGGAATTGGCCAAGCAAGCCAATACAGCGGAAGGATCCGTCATGCCCGACTTCACGCTTCCTGATGCAGAGGGTAATCCTGTGAGCGCTTTGGCAGAGATAAAGAAGCACAAATTGACCGTTATAGATTTCTGGGCATCTTGGTGTGGCCCATGCCGTAGAGAAATGCCTTCCGTGATTTCCCTCTACGAGAGTTACAAGGATAAGGGTCTGGGCATTCTCGGTGTTTCTCTTGACAACAACAAAGACGCTTGGACAAATGCCATCAAGCAATGGGGAACGAGTTGGACACAGGTTAGCGACCTGAAAGGCTGGGAATCGTCTGCTGCTACATTATTTAATGTAAAAAGCATCCCTTGTACCGTTATTGTAGATCAAGAAGGCAAAATCCTGCGTCGCGATCTCCGCGATGAACAACTCAGAAACTTTGTTGCTGATTACCTGAAATAACAATCGCAACATCCACCTTTAACCCCCAATCGGTCATCAGACGGATTGGGGGTTTATCATCAAGGCGGTTGTATAGAAAAGAAAGAGAGTGGCTGTTCTTCCACACGAGGAAGACAAGCCACTCTCCTTATCTCTTCTGAATGTCCAACAGATTACTGGTTGTTGGGCAGTTCAAGCCATTTCACGTAGCAGAAGTCCTGACGGTGAGGCAGGTTCTTGTTCTTCGGATACATGCGGACAGCTGATTTATAGGTACCGGCCTGCTGAGGAGTCAGCTCAACTTCGAAGGTATAGTTGTTACCCTCATGACCAACCATCTTCAGAGGCTCTACATTGAAGATACGCTCCTGTCCTTCCTTGTTAACATAGAGATTCACCTTCTCCAATCCTACTGCATCTTCAAGACCTTGCTCGTTGATGACGTAAGTCAGCTTGTACTTACCACCGGTTTCAGCACCACTTGCAGGGAAGTCCCATGATGCAGAAACGACGTTGATGGCATCCCAACGCTCAGCAACAACTTCCTTCCACTGTGCAATTTCCTTAGCCAGACGGCAGTTGTCCTTGCTGATTTCCTTGAAGCGTTTAGCCTCTTTGGTGTAGAACTTGTCATAGTAGTCGTCGAGCTGACGCTTCATGGTATAGTGAGGAGCGATCTGAGCGATAGAGTTCTTGATAACCTTGATCCATCCCTCGCTGAAGCCCTTCTTGTTCTTCTTATAGTAAAGAGGAATAATCTCGTTTTCGAGTAGCGAGTAGATTGTAGCCGCATCGAGCTGGTCCTGATGACCCTGGTTCTGATAGGTACGCTTTTCGGTAAGTGCCCATCCTGCACCTTCACGATAGCCTTCAAGCCACCATCCATCAAGTACAGAGAGGTTGACAACGCCATTCATCTCAGCCTTTTCACCAGATGTACCAGAAGCCTCAAGCGGACGAGTTGGAGTATTCATCCAAATATCAACACCGCTGACAAGGCGACGAGCCAAGAGGAAGTCGTAGTCCTCAAGGAAGATGATCTTACCGAGGAACTCAGGACGCTGGCTAATCTCATAAATCTTCTTGATGAGTCCCTGTCCTGCGCCATCTGCGGGGTGAGCCTTACCGGCGAAGAGGAACTGTACGGGATGCTCTGGGTCGTTGACGATCTTGGCCAGACGGTCGAGGTCGGTAAACAACAGGTGAGCGCGCTTATAGGTAGCGAAGCGACGGCAGAAACCGATAATCAACGCATTAGGATTGATGCGCTCAAGCAGGTTGAGCACGCGTGAGGGATCACCCTGATTGCGCAACCATGTGTCACGGAACTGTTCGCGGATATATGACACCAATTTGTTTTTCAGCGCCATACGAGTTTCCCAGATTTCTTCATCGGGCACATTATAGATAGCCTCCCAGATGCTCTGGTTCGACTGATCGTACATGTGGTTCTCGTTGAAATACTTGCCATAAACCTTACGCCATTCTGTAGCACACCATGTTGGGAAGTGTACACCGTTGGTAACATATCCCACGTGGTTTTCCTCTGGATAGTATCCGTTCCAGATAGGAGCAAACATCTGCTGGCTAACCCATCCGTGAAGTTTAGATACACCGTTTACTTCCTGACAAGTGTTGCAAGCGAAGGTTGACATGCAGAAGCGCTCGTTATGGTCTTCTGGGTTGATACGTCCCATACCGATGAACTCATCCCAAGAGATACCGAGTTTTGCAGGATAGCCTCCCATATACTTACCGAAGAGTCCTTCGTCGAAGTAGTCGTGACCAGCAGGTACTGGAGTGTGAACGGTATAGAGTGAAGAAGCGCGAACGAGTTCGAGTGCTTCGTTGAAGGTCATTCCACCATCGATATAGTCACAGAGGCGCTGCAGGTTGCAAAGTGCTGCATGGCCTTCGTTGCAATGGTAAACATCCTTCTTAATGCCGAGTTTCTTCAGCAGCAGCATACCACCGATACCGAGCAGAATTTCCTGCTTCAGGCGGTTTTCCCAGTCGCCACCATAGAGTGAGTGAGTGATTGGTCTGTCGAATTCTGAGTTCAGTTCGTTGTCTGTGTCGAGCAGATAGAGCTTTACACGACCCACATTCACACGCCAAACATAAGCATGAACCTGATAGTTGGTGTAAGGAACATCTATTACGAGAGGATTGCCGTTCTCGTCGAGTTCGCGCTCGATGGGGAGTGAACCGAAGTTCTGAGACTCATAGTTGGCAATCTGCTGTCCGTCCATAGAAAGACTCTGTGTGAAATAGCCGAAACGATAGAGGAAACCCACGGCACACATATCAACATTAGAGTCAGAAGCCTCTTTCACATAGTCACCAGCCAACATACCGAGACCGCCTGAGTAGATTTTCAGGGCAGAATGGATACCATACTCCATGCAGAAATAAGCTACAGAAGGACGGGTTTTGTCGGGCTTAACATCCATATATTCACGGAAGAGTGCATAAACACTCTGGATGCGCTTCATCAGAGCCTTGTCCTTGAGGATTTCCTCTTTACGGGTAAAGCTCAGACGCTCAAGAAGCATTACGGGATTGTGCTTGGCATCATGATAAAGCTCAGGGTCAAGGTCACGGAACAAGTCGCGTGCCTCATAGTTCCACACCCACCACATGTTGTGGGCAATCTCATTCAAACATTTCAACTGCTCAGGAAGGGTCGATTTTACAGTCAATTCCTTCCACTGAGGAGCATTTGCGTAATCTGCTTTGATTTTCATACTTTTCTATATATATACGTTGATACTCTATTTATTATTTGTTCATACGGTTCTGAGCCTTACGCAAAGCGATGTCGTAAGCCTCATAATAGTATTCGATAAACTCGCTCCAAAGTGCTTTTTTCGAAAGTGCATCGGCTTTGCGTCGGCAACTTTCAACATCATTTTTCGGCATAGCCGAATATTTCGCCACCGTATCCTTGATGGCATCTGCTACTTCAGAATAATTATAATCTGTGCGATGAATGACCTTCACTCCATCCTCTATCTCACCTGCATGACCGAACACGCCGTTTGCCCAAAGTCCGAAGCCTGCCAGATCTGTTGTGATACAAGGCACTTTGAAGGCAACGGCCTCCAGCGGAGTATATCCCCACGGTTCGTAATACGATGGATAAATGCACAGGTCATTACCCAATACCACATCATAATATGACATATTGACTATTCCGTCACGTCCATCGAGATAGCAGGGCAGGAAGATGACCTTCACCTTATCGTCCTTACGGTTGTGCATATCGTAGTATTTCATCATGCCCAACACGTTATCGTGACTCATATTATGCAGCCAATGGGTCAGCTGTGGAACATCCAATGGTGTTTCATATTTTTCGTTCTTCGCCATACGTTCCTGCAAATCCTTACGTGGCTCGCCTACCCATCCCGGCACTTCAATAAATGCCAAGACCTTTTTCTTCAGTTCTCTGTCGCGAAGCAGACGATTCATGGCCTCCACAAACACGTCAATACCCTTATTACGGAATTCGTAACGTCCTGATGTTGAAACGATAAGTGTATCGTCGTCGAGCGATTCGCCCAATAAGGCATTAGCCACATCAAGAAGGCGCTTGCGAGCTGCCTTGCGCTTTTTGGTGAATGTGGCGGCTTTAGGCACGAAACTGTTGTCGAAACCATTTGGCAATACCACATCAACGGGCTTGTCAAGGAGTTCACGACATTCATTGGCGGTAATATCACTTACCGTAGTAAAACAATCTACATAATGAGCGGTTTGCTTCTCAATGGAGTGCTTGCTCTGCATATTAAGCTCTTCTGCCATCTGATCGCCATTATAGGCAAAGAGATAGTCATAGAGTGGCTTCTGGTTGCCTGCGATTGAACGACCGATACTGGTGGCGTGAGTGGTGAAAACGGTACCGATCTGCGGCAACACATTATTTATATATAATGCTCCGAGTCCACACATCCATTCGTTGGCATGGTAAATCACATGTTTTCCCTCAACTTCCTTGCCCAGCCAACGGTAGATGCTTTCTACCACGAGTGCTGCGGCATAAGAGAACATAGATGCTTCATCATAATCGCCATAGGCATGAAGCGAATCCACCTGATAGTGTTCCCATAACCAGCCATAGATTTCATTTTTCTTCTCAAAAAAAGGTTGGAAATCCACCAAAATAGCAATAGGTTTTCCAGGAACAGCCCAACGGCCTACCTTTACTTTCAGCCCCTCTTCTTTCGCCTGCCATTGCCATTCTGCCAATAGCGACTTTTCCTCTTGAAAATAAGGACTCTCGTTATCATGCCACACATCTGGACCGATGAAGATAATCCGGTCGCACATGGCATCTTGAAGTGTTTTAGCTCGGCTGGAAAGCACGGTATATATACCTCCTACTTTATTACAAACTTCCCAGCTCGATTCAAAGACATAATCTGGCTTAATCAATTCTTTTCCCATATATACATGTATAACGGCCACAAAGTTACTTAAAAATATTAAAATCATGCGAGTTTAGGCAATTATTTTTCACCAAAAAACACATTTATTGATATAGATTTACTATCTTTGCGGCAAATTAATACGTAGATGAAAAGAAAACTATTCATAATAATATTTACAGCCATTTTCGCAACAGTCGGTGCCCAACAGTCACAGGGCACTTTCAGTGGATATCTCACCAATGAGGAATACGACGTTTATCTGCGAATCGATTTTCAAAACCAGAATGTCATCATCCCCGGACAAGAGATCTATGGTGAACTTCCTGGCTATCTCGGAAAGAAACACAATTCTTTCTGCTGGCCGATCACATCGGTCAAGAAAAAAGGAAGCCGAGAGATTGTCATGACGATGGTCAACGATTTTGGCAGCGAAGATCTCACCGCTACCCTCACCTTGCAAAACGACTCCACCTATCTGCTGAAACAAACAAGTGGCAGTACGCTGAAAATTCCCAAAAACGGGAAATGGCAGAAGTTGCCCAAAATGCTAATCTTCACAAAAGGACATTAAATTGCCTTTACCCCCCCCCTTGATATATTTTCAAAAAATCGACCCTCTTAGTAAAAAAACAACGAAAAACTATAGAAAGTTTAGATTTTTTACGTATCTTTGCGGTTAAAAATAATATAGATTTTAAGAAAAGCTATGAATCTACTCAACTCTATCCTGAATTGGTACTTCAAAAAAGAAGCACTACCCTACTGGTGCATGTTCTTGATTGATACTGCTACTATTTTCTTCTCCGGTCTCTTTACCTATTGGATTTTCAACAAGACAGGAGCATTCATAGACCATCGGTTTGAACTGCTATATACCCTCTTGCTCTACGTACTTCTCACTTGCGTAGGCTTCAGAATATTTCACACCTATTCTGGAATTCTTCGCTACTCATCATTTGTCGATTTATGGCATGTGGCGATGAGTAATGCCGTCGGCTTGGCATTGTCGCTGATAGCCCATTTCACCATGGAGTATCTGCATGTTGACAAAATAGGCATACTCACATTGACCGAGACATGCACCATGTTCCTCATTGCCACATTAGCCATGTGGACCATTCGCGTGCTGGTAAAGATGCTATACGACGTAATATTGGCGGATAAGAAGGCTGTACGCGTACTCATCTATGGTACAATGGAAGGAGCGGTGGGACTTGCCAAGTACATTCGTACCCAGCAACCTGCCAAGTTTGTGTTGATGGGATTCATTGCCCATGAAAAGAGCAACGAGAACCGACTTCACCATGTCCGACTGATGGGCAAAAAAATATATAACACCCAAGACAATATTGCACATATCATCAAGAAATACGGCATCAAAGGTGTACTCATCTCCCCTACTCGCACTAAAGACTTCCAAAACGACCGTGAGATGCAGAACACGCTGATTTCCACCGGTGTCAAAATCTATATGACAATCAGCGCCCATGAGATGCAGGTTGAAAACGGAAAACTGACTGACAGCAGTCTTGCCGACATCAAACTGAAGGAAGTTAGCGTTGAAGACCTCCTGCCACGCGATGAGATACAGGTTGACATGAATAGCGTCGGGGCCCTGTTGAGAGGCAAGAAAGTGCTCATCACAGGATCTGCCGGTTCTATCGGATCGGAAATGGTTCGCCAGATTGCCATCTACAAGCCCGCAGAAATGATGCTCATCGACCAGGCTGAGACTCCACAACACGACATCAGACTGATGATGAGCAACGAATATCCTGACATCGTGGCACATACCGTAGTGACCTCTATCTGCAAAGAGAAACGCATGGAGGAGATTTTCAGCACGTTCCAGCCTGATTACGTTTTCCATGCTGCTGCCTACAAACACGTGCCGATGATGGAAGACAACCCCAGCGAAAGCATTCAAAACAACGTATGGGGCACCAAAATCATTGCAGACCTCAGCGTGAAATACAATATCAAGAAGTTTGTGATGATCTCTACCGACAAAGCGGTCAATCCCACAAACGTAATGGGTTGTTCGAAGCGTATCTGCGAAATCTATGTGCAAAGCCTTGACAAGGCCATCAAAGACGGTAAAATCAAAGGCATCACGCAGTTTGTCACCACACGCTTCGGAAACGTGCTCGGTTCCAACGGATCTGTCATTCCGCTATTCCGTAAACAACTGGAGGCTGGCGGTCCATTGACCGTCACACACCCAAAGATCATCCGCTATTTCATGCTTATACCAGAGGCTTGCAAACTGGTGCTCGAAGCTGGAACACATGGTAAGGGTGGCGAGATATTCGTGTTCGACATGGGAGAACCTGTACTTATTGCCGACTTGGCAAAGCGCATGATACAGTTGAGCGGAGCCAAAAACGTAGAAATCAAATACACGGGACTCCGCGAAGGCGAGAAACTCTATGAGGAAGTGCTCAACGAGAAAGAAAACACCAAGCCTTCGTTCCACGAAAAAATACGTATTGCCGAGGTTCGTAGCTACGAATACGAAGAGGCACAGCAGAGCATTACCGAACTATACCAGATTTCCGCTGCTTACGACGACATGAACACCGTAAGGAAGATGAAGGAAATCGTACCGGAATACATCAGCAAACATTCACGCTACGAAGCTCTCGACCAAAAATAGCGCAACAAGCATTTACTCCATACTAAGAAGACCCTTCTATCATACGCAGGAAGGGGCTTCTTTTTGTTTTATCCCACCCTTTGCATACACCATGAATGGCTTTGGAGAGGAAGAAGTTATGGACCAGAAATTGGACATATCAGAAAAGGCAAATCTTCCAATATTCCAGTTCTTCCAAATTCCAATAAAGGGTATGAAAACGCAAACCCTCATTTTAGAGTCTTATAACTTATTAATAATTAAATAGTTATATATATAATAAGAGAAAAAAGCACCCTCGAAAAATTAATTGGAAGAACTGGAATTGGAAGATTTACGCAATCAAGAATCCATCTAAGATCCATATTATCAATAATTTACGTAATAAGAGAATGCAGGAATATCCCAGCGCTACCAGCAAAATCAGCATTCCAAAGCCGCAAAATCCTGGTAAAAACCCCATTTTTGGGCTATTTTATTCATGAAATCCTCAAAAATCGAGTTCGCCCCCCCTTGTTCCGATGATTTCCACCTTCCATGCAAAACACAGAAAACGCACTCATTCATGCGTTCTGGATACCATTGAAATGGATTTTGGGATGTACTGGACACATTTTATAACCCAGTCAGACTGCAAAAAATGGTGTTTTTTCAACTATAACTGAAACCATCTACTACGACTTTCAAACGCCTATTACGCCCAATCGCTCATTAGGATTTTGGAGAGAATGTGTAATCTGCGGATTTCCATCTCCTTGGTGTCAAAGCCGTATAAACAGGTTTCCGCCTTGTGAAACAAGGTTATTCATGGGCATGCAAACATTTCATAATAAAAATGTCCTCGAATCGCAAGAAACGTATAGAAACGTATGATTGGTTTGGGGGGATGTTGTATCTTTGCACCGTGGTTCAAGAGAGAATCACTCATCGCACAAAACATTCCGTCCGCACACAGACATGGCCAACTCCTCAGTAAGTCACAAGTGACTCCACACTAAGTCCCAATATTTAGCGGACAATGATGGGACAAAGTTGGGAGAAACAAGGAACAGAACAGGAGAATACCACGATGTGGGAATGTGGAGAGCGAGAAAATATCACATCATGAAACAGCAAAACCCGAACAAATCCCGTTGACGACCCGAACACACAGGGAAGCAATAGTATGATATGAAAATTAAGCCAGATGCCCCGAACAATACCTCTTAGAGAGAAATCAGAATGGATATCCGATAGCAAAATGGAGGGTCTGGTTCTTTTTGAAACCATCAACATTGTAGATGCCACCCTTGCCCGTATCGTAAGGCACATGAATACCGATACCCCAGTCGAGACGCAACACAATAAAGTCGAGGTCGTAGCGCAAACCAAGACCCGTGCCGACAGCCATCTCACGAAGCACATTCTGAATCTTGAACTTGGTGGTGGCATAAGGAACTGAAGTGCCATAGTTGTCGCGGACATTCCAAACATTACCAGCGTCAAGGAATACAGCACCATAGAGGCTACCGAAAAGATTACGGCGATACTCAAGATTGCACACCAATTTGATATCACCATTCTGCATCAGATAGGACATGGCTTTATCCTCGATGCCAGGGAAGCTGCCAGGACCTATACCACGCACAGAAAAGGCACGGATGCTATTGGCACCACCCACATAAAACAGTTCGGTATTGGGCGCCCAGTCGGTATTTCCGAAACAATAGAGCACACCCGCGTTGACATGTCCCAACAACTGCGAAGAAGCATCAAGCGTCCAGATTTTGGTAAAATCCGTTTCGATCTTGACAAACTGCGAATAAGGGTTCTTGAAAAGTTTCTTCTCTCTCTCGTTCCATTTCTTACCAAAGGCAAGAAGCGCCAACGAAGTGAAGTTGCCCGACTCAGACACCGTGGCGGTCCATCTCACAGGATGACGCAACGTAGAAGGACTGGTATAGGTATAGCTATAGCGCATCTCTGGCACGAAATAGTCTTGCATGGTGGCACGGAGATAGGGATTCTCTTCCATCACCTTGTCAAACTCGGCGGTATGGCTATTCATAAACTGGTATTTCACCGTAAGCGGCGAGAACTCATGTTTGCTGGTGGCAGAGGTCTGCCAGTTGTATGCCCACTTACCACTCACAATATGCATCTTGTAATAGCCAGGCCGACGGATGGTATTGCTCGACACCTTGGCAACGGTAGAGGGTGTTGCGTAGAACCGGCGAGGAAGGCGCACCGTGCGACCGTCGGGCAGCGTATAGCGTTGCGTGCTATTACCGCCAAAATATGGTGCAATAAGGCGTGGAAACTCTATGCTCGCATCAAAGCCATACTCGTAGTTGCTCATGCTGGAACTGCTGTTGGTAGCCCACTCATAGGATCCATGAACCGACAGATCTATCTTCTCGCCACCATGGAAGGCATTGCGACGCACCAGTCCAAGTTTGACCTCTGGTCCCACGCGACCTATCGCACTACCATTGAAATTGGTTTCGATATACGAATCCCACGGTTTGTCGAAGGTGCAATTGAGTGTCAAGTCCAGCGTATCGCAAGAGGGCGAATTGTCACGCGGCGTAAACTGAAACTCGGTAGAGGAAAACAATCCCATCGCATTGATTTTCTGGGCACTCTGCAAGTAATCGTCATAGCTATAGAGCTGGCGCGGACGAATTTTCATATCGGCTACAATGACACGCGGACGAACCGGTGGGCGCCGACCGGCATAACGGATGGTCAAATAGCGGTAAACCATAGAATCGGTAAATGCCTCATTATACGTTTTGCGCATATTGATATTCACACGACCGATATACCACTTGTGACGGGCCTGAGCTGGTGTCTCCTCTGCCAACTGGAAGCGCAACTGCACCTTACCGTCCACAGCAAAGGTATCTGCCAGATAAGAGGCGTAGCTGGGCTGGTAATAATAGTAGCCATTATTGCGGAGCAGATTGCTGATTCGGCTACGCTCCCCATCGAGATTAGCCACCACGAAGGGATCACCCTTGCGCACGATAGCAGAGGCTGATGTGGCATGGATCAGACTGTCTGCCTCACGGTTAAATCCCACATAACGCACACTATCTAAGGTGAAGAGATGACCGAACGACACATCATAGCCGATCTTGGCTGTTTTCATGTTGTTTTGCAGAACCACTTCTGCGTCAACATTTCCATGGAAATAACCATGATTGCGCAACACACTTTTGGCAACCTGTGCACGCAACTGAGGATTGACCCACGACATGAGGACAGGCTGTTTGCCAAACGTCTTATTCATCCAATGACCAAGACCAGAACTGTCGGCAGAAAAAGCATTCCATACCGAAAGACCGAAGGAGAAAGGAAGGCGATGATAGCTGCTACCCAATATCGCGCCATTAGGAGCTGTTGCCAGGGCTGCGTCTATCTCTTCTCTTGTAGCAGAATAATTATCGTTCTCTTCATAGTCGGTATAGTTGATTTTCGTTAATCCGATGAAGAGCTGGTCGTCGTCAGGCACACCCTTGGTCATACTACAGGCACTAATCACCACAGCACCTGTCAGCAGATAAATGTATCGTTTGATTGTTGAATGCATCATAATCGAGAATTATTTGTTAAGCTTCACCACCCTCACGCTATCACGCTTCAGGCTATCGGTACGCATAGGCGTTGGTGGAACATATAGGGGCGTATTGCCACTACGGAACCGGATGATATCGCTGAAGGTCTGCAAGGTGCGCCTCCATACGAATCCTGCGCCATACTTCTGGGTGTAACCGTCAAGCCAGTCATAGGCATTATTATCATAGAAGAAGGTCACGTATTTATTGGCGCTGTCGTCCAACCGATATTCCAACGTCACATTGTCAAATACTGACTCTGTACCATTCTGATACTCACTACCCGACGACACCTTGCCGCCCACTACCACTTTGAGGCGGTTGTTCCAGAAGCGCTTGGCAAACTTAAACGAGTAGTCTGTATGCATATTTCCTGCGGCATCTGTAGAATTGTCAAGACCGAAGGAGAGATCAAGGGTGCGCAAGGCATTACCCGTAATCTGGTTGATTTCGGAATTGAGGAACGAGCTGAGGGCTGAGTTCATCGAGAAAGCATTTGTATTACCTTCAGAGAGATACATACCCGTGGTGAGCATGGAAACGGCAAGTTTGCCACGACGTTCCACACTCATGGCCTGCAACTCACTATGAAGCTGCATGTCTTCAGGCGCATCAAGGGTAAACTCAAGACCCATATCGTTGAGCGTACGGGTGATGATAACACCACAAGTGAAGTCCACGCTCCTCCCCACTCCATTACTTCCCGTCACGGTAGCCTTGGTTGCTTCTGTTGCCGTGATATGAAGAGTGGGATTCATCATGTCGCCCGTAAACTCAATATACGATCCATCCTGGATAACAAAAGTCTTGAGCGGAATAACGGGCAACGAGTATTTCATCTCACCATTACTCAAGGTGTATTTACCCGTCAGTTGCAGATTGTCGGCTGGATTATAGGTCATGCGCAACGTGCCGCCACCCATCAAGTCAACATAGTTGGAATGGTCGGCATTAAGATAGGCTATCACGTGTGCGCCTTTCGATACTTCCATCGTCAGATTCATATTGAAGCCTGCCAGGTCTGGGCGATTCACCACGGTCTGCGTTGTATCGCTAAAGTCTGTAAACTTCACCAGTTCGTCAAGTTGGTTGTCGGTAGAGAGTGGCGAGTCACGCAGAATGTAACGCATATCTGTAGAACCAAGTACGTCAAGTTTTCCACGCATCGTGAGATTGGAGAGTTCGCCATTCATGCGACCCATGAAATTGACAAAGGCTTTACCATACGCCTCACTCCTACTATTCTCCTTGGCATCAATAATCTGATAGTTGGCGGCTCTCATACGCATATCAACCGTGATATGGTCAAGGTCTGAGAAATTGACGTTTCCCATGATGGTCAACGGATTGTCGTTATGGGCATAGACGTTAAAATTCTCAAGCAACAGGTTGGAGCCTACGATACGCACAGGGTCGTCGTCGAAGCGCAATTTCATGCCGTAGGGCACGCTGACAAGATAGGAGTTCTCAAGCATCAACTCTCCATTCACCTGGGGTTTGTTGAGAGGACCCTTTATCGTCAGTTCCCCTTCTGCGAAACCCTCAAGACCGGCAATCTGATTGGGTACGAAACCATTAACCAGTTCGAGTGGCAGACGTTGCAACTGCAATACAGCATCGAGCGAACCTTCACCGGCATTATAATAGGTTCCTGACAATACGCCGATCTCCTCGTCGTCTTTCATCAGACGCGCCTCAACGGCATGGGCATCGTCTTCTTTCTGCAGATATATGATTTCGGAACTTATATCGCCCCATTTACAACCCTCATAAGCCATGTCGCTAACAGCCACACTTCCCACGACAGAGAAACGACCGGAAGAGTGTTGCACCACATGATAGTCGCCTTCCATCAAACCGCCCAAACGAGGAACATAGGGAAGAACGGCTGTGATGCTGGCAAGGTTGAAGCGGTTCATGCTGACCGTAATGTCTTGCAACGCATCAGGATCACTCTCTGTAGAATAGACCTTCACACCCGTGCCATCATCGGCAACAAGATTGATATCGGCCTTCACCTTATTGTTGGCTCCAAGGAATATATAGTTGTCTTTATTCAGCGAAAACTCCTTATATCCCAAAGTAGGACGATCGGGCAAGAGATGGATACTAATGCCGCTATCCACCATCTCTGCCTTGGCTCCAAGACGCAAGCCCAACTGGTTTTTGTCGTCATAGAAACGCAGACCTACCGAGGCACCACGCTCCTGAACAACACCATTAAACAAGGTATTGAATACAAACTGCGGGTTGCGCTTATTATTGCGAACCTGTCCATGGAATGCCAACTGGTCTTTATACTGTAGGAGTTTCAAATTGATGGTATCCAGACGCGTACCATCATAGACTAACGAATGGATATAACCATCGCCGTTGATGCCTTTTTGAGGCGAAGTCTCCAAATCTAAATGCAAATTCTTGTAGTCGATATGTTGACCTGTACGCAACAGATTGGCTATGGGGTTGTCGCTCTGACTCTCCACATGAAGACGCATAACAGGCAACAGACTGCATATGGCAGACTGATCGATAACCTTATGCTCCATCTGCGATATAATCGAACCGGAAACCTGTGTCAGCGAGGCTATCAAGTGCTCATAACTACCTGAAGCGTTAAGTTTTAAGTTGAGGTCGCCACATTCCAAACGGGCTTCTGTAGTATCGGGATTGAGATTGGCAAAAAGGGTGATGTCGCGAGGACGATAGACACGAGAGGAGTCGCGGATGGTAAGGTCGTTGAAAATACCATTCACATAATGCGTGGTTTGCAGATTACTGCTGGCATCAATATGTCCACAGAGTCCTACCACAAGAGGATTATCGACCATGCGCAAACGGAAAAGGTCCAGACGCTGCAGGTCGGTTGTCAGAGTGGCTTGAAGACGTTTTTTATTCATCAACGCATCGAGCGTGACAATACCCGTAGCCAACTGGTTTCGGCTGTCCACCTCAACATGGGCTACGCCATGGCGCAAGTCAAGCGTGGCCTGTGCCTTATCGAGAGTCCAAGAACCATATCCCAGGCTATGCAACTGCACCTCTGCCTGCGCCATAGTGCGTGGTGAGAAGAAATCGGTACCATGACCTTTCACCTGGACATCGGCTGACAACGTATAAATGGAGTCATGAGGCATGAAGTGGTGAAGGTTGAGTTGGCGCACCTGCAGATTTGCCGAATAGGACATATTATTGGCATTCAACGCACCTTTCGCCTTGACAGTTCCCCGACCCTCACGGAGGGTGACATCGGCTGTATAACGGGCTGCATCTGCCTCTAACAAGCCGTTGGCTCTAATACCATTGGGGATGCGGTAATTGCGTTGGATTGCCTTAGGCAACAAACCGGTAATAAAGCCTATATTTCCCGTCTCTGCCTGGAAACGGATTTTGGAGCGTAGCTGAGCGGGAGTGTTGAGATTGGCTACAAAACCTGTTGCCTTGGCATGGAAGGCGGTCGGAAGCGATACGTCAATACCGGAAAAATCCATGTACATCATATTACCCGAAAGCACTCCTTTTACAGTAAGCGGACTGTTGGGCCATTGTCGCTGGAAACTCTGAGGCATCATGCCCATGAAGCGCATCAGGTCTTGTTTTCCCAACTGAGCATTCAGACGCAAGCGAAGTTTCTCCGTCGAACCGACATCCATGATTGAGAACGGAAGGTCGAGGGCTACATCAAGATCTGAATCGGGAGTCTTCAAACGGAATGATGGCAACCGCAACATGCCATTGGCCATCATCATCCTGCCATTCATCTCTGTAATGGCGAGGCCACATTTTTCCTTGACTTTCAACTCGCGGAAGGTCATTCGCAACGTTGGATCATGATAGTAAATGCTGTCTATCCCAATATGTATCTGGTCGAGGGCCAAATGGTTGTAATCAAGTCCATCGACAACAGGTTCGAAATTCTGGTCGTAATGCAGATTTCCCTTCGTCCAGTCAACCGATTGCACCATATAGGTTTGTGTGCCCAGATCGATATCTGCCTGACGCACACAAAGATGTCCAAGGTGGGCATCCACACTCATAGTATCTCCGGGCATATGAAAGGCTACCGAGGTTTGGTGGACAACAATACTGTCTGCCATGATTTTCCAACGGTTTTCAGAGGTCGTCGTGTCCTCTGGAACACTATCGTTAAGAGCGATATCCAACCGGCCGTCTTCCAGTCTGGCGCCATTCAGTTCCATAGTCTCATCATCAAGGTCTATACCACGACTGGTGACGGAGAATCGCCCGATCTCGCCCTTCACACGGGCTGCGGCTATCATTCCCAAGGTATTGACTTGCGCACGATTGATTTCCAATTGACTGATCACCACACGGTTGTCTATCAACGGCAAAAGTTGCACATCCACCACCGTGCGATCAACACGCATCAACGTGTCTGGACGTCCGGTAACAGAATCTATTTGAACCACCTGCATGCCATCAACTCCGAGATCAAGGGGGAAGGAAAGGTTCACGTGGTCAATAGTAATGGTGAGGCCCGTCTTTTCCGAAGCAACCTGCGCAACCTTGTCCACCACCCAATTTTGAACAGGCGGCAGATAAATCAATACGGTCAAGATAAGAAACAACAGGATGGGGCTCAATAGAATGCCCATGATCCACCAAAGTGCTTTCTTCATATATGGTTCTTTACAAAATGTAGTGCAAAAATAAGCGAAATATTCTGAACTACAAGGCTATTTGTCGAAAAATGCAATATTATGCCAGATTTTATCGTCTGGTAATGGAGAGTCGAGGACTATTTTCTGTTTTGACACAGGATGGATAAATTCCACATGATGAGACAACAACGAGATGCTTCCATCTGGATTACTACGCTTTGCACCATATTTCAAGTCTCCACGAATGGGCATCCCCAAGGTGGACAACTGGCAGCGTATCTGATGATGACGTCCTGTCAGCAACTCCACTTCTACCAGCTGATAACGTTCGGTCTGACCGATGGTACGGTAGCGTAAGACAGCCTTCTTCGAACCGGGTACCTCACGATCGTAGGCATACGATTTGTTTTGCTTCTCATTGCGAGTCAGCCAATGGGTGGCGGTAACAAAAGTGTTGGAAGTCACAGGATTGCCGGAAGGTTGAACCAAGGCCCAATAGGTTTTATGAACCTCACCCTTGCGAAACATTTCGTTAAGTCGTGATAGCGCTTTAGAAGTACGGGCAAACACCACCAATCCGCTAACAGGACGGTCAAGACGATGGACCACGCCAAGAAATACGGCTCCTGGCTTCTGGTATTTCTCCTTGATATAGGCTTTTACGGTTTCTGACAATGGAGTATCACCCGTTTTGTCACCTTGAACGATCTCGCCGCTTTCCTTATAAACGACAATAATATGGTTGTCTTCGTAAACTACTTGCATGGGAATGTGGGATTAGTCTTCTGCTATTATTTCCATTGGATGATTGACAAACGTAGTAGCACCATGTTCTATGAGGAAATCACGATCGCGGAATCCCCACAGCACACTAATACAAGGCAAACCGCTATTGCGAGCGGTTGCAAGATCCACATCACTATCACCTACATACACAGCATCGTCTTTGCCGACACCCAGCAGGCGGAGTGCTTCTTCTACCGTATCAGGAGCTGGTTTCTTACGAATGCCTTCTGCCTCATGTTCTCCTACAGCCACAGGAATCTCTGGAAAGAAATGAGCCACCAACTCACGGGTAGCAGCATAGAACTTATTGCTCACCACAGCCATGTTATTGCCTCGTTGGCTAAGCGCATGGATAAGAGCGGATATTCCCTCGTAAGGTACTGTGGTGTCGAGTGAATGTTCCATATAATGCTTGCGGAATGTGGCAAAACATTCCTCAAACTGTGGATTGCGGGCTCCATCTGGTATGGCACGCTCCATCAACAAACGGACACCATTACCTACGAAGCGGCGAATGGAATCTATGTCGTGTTCGGGCATAGCGAATTGTCGGAGTGCATAATTGGTAGAGGCGGCAAGATCATTCAACGTGTTGAGCAAAGTGCCGTCAAGGTCGAAAATATATGTTTTATACTGTTTCATATTCTTTGATTATTCAGGGATATAACGATATTATTCAGGATTGTAACGATGGCTACGTTTCACCATGGTCAGGATTTTATCATTCAGCCTATCGGCTTGAAGCAACTGATCGATGGTGATGTGCATACGATAGTTCCAACAATGAGACGGATCTGATGGTGTATTGATGCGCTCATCCTGCGGACGCGAACGACGGAGTTCGCCATCCATAGCAAGCCAATCCTGTAGTTGCAAGATGCAAAGCATCGAAGGACAATAAAGGTGGCGGGCTATAATCTCTTCTGCCAAGAAGGCTGGCAACTGTTCGGGAGCCCTACCCTCTTTCTGCAACATGGTGATATAGTAGCGTTGGCGACGTTCGGGATTGTCCTGCCACCATAGTCGTAACGGAGCCATATCGGGAGTAGAAATGGTGGCTACCGAACGATAGGGATTGGCTTCGAGATGGGCAAACTCCAGCCCATGCTGTTTGGGCATCTGTTGCACTTCAAGCGAGAGAAAGCGCAAGGTGTCGAGTACTGACGACACGCTTTCGGGCTGTTGACCAAGATCATCACCACA
Organism: Prevotella sp. P4-98; assembly: GCF_002251405.1. Lineage (NCBI taxonomy): Bacteria > Pseudomonadati > Bacteroidota > Bacteroidia > Bacteroidales > Prevotellaceae > Prevotella > Prevotella sp. P4-98. The sequence goes on from NZ_NPJC01000007.1 coordinate 37,896, forward strand.
TACCAACATCCGACAATGGTCAGACAGTTCAGCAAGTCGGCGAGTTGCCAATTGTCCCCAATAGAAGGAATGGCGTTGACGAAAATAATTGTAATAGAGTCGCAGATAGGCTTCTTTCTCATCGGCATTAAGGGCATCGAAAACGGGTTCTTCTACGGCCTGCATCCGAGGATGATACATTTCTTTCTGATCATGGTCCTCGACAAAAAGCACATTGGCGATCAAGCGCAACAGCCCGTCACGAATCCATAGGCTGTTCTCATCGTTTCTGCCACAGAATGCCTGCACAACTTTACGTTGGGTATTAAACTCTGGCTTGAGTTCATAGAGTTGATAGGCCAAAGCGTTCAAGTAATGTTCGCGAACATAGTCTGCATGAATACCAAACGTTTGACCGATAATATGATCGTTGATGAAAGGACGGGTAAAAAGATCGTGACGGAAATGAAGTCCAAAATATTCTATCTCATCAACAGTCAGAGGCAACGAGGGAATATAATGTCCTAATCGGGCATCAACGGCATCATCTGGCAATTCCCATTGGCAGAAATAGCCTACGATATGGTCTAACTTGATGGCTCCGAAATATTGCGTCAGGTGACGGAGGCGCTTCTGCAACCATTCTTCAATATGATGTTGACGCGAATCTCCGTCTGTGGCCCATTGATAAGTAGGCGACTGCCAGTTCTGCCCCTTCGTAGTAGAATGGTCTGGCGACACTCCCATTTGTCCGTCCAAACGAAACAGCTCTGGATATTGTCTGACATCTACACTCTCACGATGCATACCGAGAGGAAGGTCTCCTTTCAAGACAACACCTTTGGCACGGCCATAATCGGCTGCTGCTTTCAATTGGCTATGCAACAGATACTGCACATAGCAAACATAATCGTAAGGTTCACCACGATAGTCGGCATAGGGTTTGAGCCACTCACTCGCACTTGCCACAAATGCCTGACAAGAGGCTGTAGAAAGCGTTCGCTTGCCTTGCTCTGCAAAGAGTTGACGGAGATAGTCTGTCTTTACACAATCCACGGCTTCGTAATCAACTGTGGCTTGCGCATTAAGTTCCTGGCGGCGGCGCATAAACTGCGTCATGGCGGTTTTTGAACGGAGCGTTCCTGCAGCATCAAGATCTATATAATGTGGATGAAGGGCAAAACCGCTAATCGGTTTATACGGGCAGGCGTCTGGAGCATGATGATTGGTTGTAGTATCAAATATTGGCAACAGTTGTACAACATTCATTCCGGTACGTGCCACCCAATCCATAAAATGTTTCAAATCGCCAAAATCACCCACGCCATAAGAGTGTTCGCTACGCAAGGCGGCAACAGGTATGGCAACTCCTGCGGCACGCCATAGTTTTTCGGGCAACCGCAACTGTTCACCATACATCACATAGACTTGACCATCCACCAACTCCGTCTGCTCTACCTGGCGGTTATCTCCTTCTTCCCAACTAACGATACTATTGGTGGCATCATCTACCACGATATATTTGTATTCCAAAGGCAGAAACATGCCGACAGCATTGATGGTCAACATCCATTCATGCTGACCCACATATTCCATACGCAGGAAACGACTGGGATTCCAGCTTCCCATGGAAGGGTGGCTGCCACAAAGTGCTACCGACTGTCCTAAACGCAACTGGGGAGCAGAGACACGAAACATCAAGGTCTTACGATACAAAGGGAACACACGAGCCTCAACCTCTTGACACAAGGGTTCGTGCCGCGTTACCGCACAAGCATCAGTATAAAGATGATAAAGCAACGGACGGTCACGCCATTGGTCGCAGAACTCATAGTCTTTGGCAGTATCGAAATGGTAGCAACGGGCTACAAGATTCCATTCCCGACGTTGTACACAACCTTTGGAGTCTTCCACATGATAGGCATATACGATATGAGAAAGAGGATGTTGGCGCGACTCCAAGACTGAAGTCTCCAACAACCACCATTCACCATCATCTGTCTTCATTTCAAGGTGATGCTGCCGCACAGTTCCGTCTTTGCTGCAACAGTTTAAAACTACACAGAGACGTTCACCCCATGATGTCGCATATTTGATTCTGAACTTGAGTTTCATCTTTACTATCGGTTTTCTGGGCAAAGTTACAAAATAAATTCGGATTACTTCTCACGATTATATTTTTATTTGTACCTTTGCAGTTGAAAAAAACAGCTTATTATGATGAAGATTCAAAACAATAAGAAATTTCTCTACCCCGCTTTTGCAGGTATGGTGATTATCGTGGCCCTTGTAGCCTACTTCTTTTTTGCCTCCGTATCGGCACAAAAGGATACATATTATATATACATCGACAAAGACGATACGCAAGATTCTGTTTTTGCCAAGATACAACCTCAGGCTTCGCCTATGGCGATGGCAGGACTCAAGACTCTGCTGCGCCACACCAGCTACAGCAAGCATGTACGGACAGGACGATATGCTATCACGCCAGGAGAAGGCGCGCTGAAATTGTTCCGCAAACTGAGAAACGGACAGCAAGCCAGCCTGCGACTGACCATTCCTGAAGCAAGAACAATGGACAGACTGGCAGCACAGCTCTCCAAGAAACTGATGCTTGACTCTACCACTATTGCACAAGCTCTTCTGTCTGAAAAGACCTGCAACAAATACGGCTATGATACATGCACCATCAGCGCCATGTTTGTACCCGACACCTACGAAGTGTATTGGGACATCAGTATCGATGCCCTGCTCCAACGTATGCAACGCGAACACGACCATTTCTGGAAAGGCGAACGAACCGTTAAGGCTGAAGCCAGAAACCTCACGCCAGTACAAGTAGCTACCTTGGCAAGCATCATCGACGAGGAAACAGCTAACACAGCAGAAAAGCCTATGATAGCAGGTATGTATCTGAACCGACTCAAGAGCCACATGCCCTTGCAGGCTGACCCTACTGTGAAATTTGCACTCAAGCAGTTTGAGTTGAAACGAATATACAACAAACTGACTCGCTTCCAAAGTCCCTACAATACTTACATCAACGAAGGTCTGCCCCCTGGTCCCATCAAGATAGCATCGATTAAAGGTATAGATGCCGTACTTAATGCGGTCAACCATGACTATCTCTATATGTGCGCAAAAGAGGACTTCTCAGGTACCCACAACTTTGCGAAGACCTATGCTGAACATCTCAAGAATGCAGCACGCTATTCAAAAGCACTCAACGAAAACGGCATCAAATAAAGCCAATGCCCATACCTACGGATGAACAGCGGCTGGAACGCAGACTGAAAAGTCAGTTTCAGAAAGCCATGACACAATATCACCTCATCGAAGATGGCGATAAAATTCTCGTAGCCCTGTCAGGAGGAAAAGATTCTTTGTTCCTATTGGAAATGTTGGGAAAACGAGCAAAAATACAACGTCCACACTTCGAAGTGGAGGCGATACACGTGAGAATGGAAAATATTGCCTACGAGAGCGATACCAAATATCTGGAAGACTTCGCACAATCGGTAGGAGTTCCACTCCATGTCGTGACAACAGCATTCGATCCTACAGTCAATCCTCGCAAACCAGCTTGCTTCCTGTGCTCATGGAACAGACGTAAGCAGATTTTCAATCTCGCACAACAAATAGGATGTAACAAAATAGCATTAGGACACCATCAGGATGATATTATTCATACTGCACTCATGAACCTATCGTTTCAAGGACATTTCTCTACTATGCCAGCCTTGCTACGCATGAAAAAAATGCCACTCGCCCTGATCAGACCGCTATGTCTCTGTCGGGAAGCTGACATCAAAACCTATGCAGAACAACACAACTATCAGAAACAACGGAAGTTGTGCCCATACGAGAAAGACACCAAACGGGCTGAAATAGCAGACCTCTACAAACAAATGGAAAGCATCAACCCAGAAGCACGCTACTCCATCTGGAACGCCCTTGAAGCCGAAGAAAAACTCATAGAGTATTGAATCCGAATCAAAAGATTGATACCGAAGAAGAATACCGCAGAATGACAAAACTCTGATTTCGGTTAAAATATATTAATATCCGTGACGACATTCGCCTTTCATCAAGGAATTTCGTAATTTTGTTATTCATTATTATTTAGAAATTAATTAGAAAAAGCCACATATGAAACTACGCAGCCTGACTATCATCCTGATGCTCATGATAACAATCATTGGAGCAGCACAGAAACGTAAGCAGACACCCCACCACAAGACACAGGTGTCTCCTGAGGTGGCAGCATGGCAAGAACGGCTTGACAGAATGACCATGGCGACACAACGCATCATGGTCATCGATAGTATTGTGGTCGATAAAAACGACTTCCTACAACACTATTATCTCAATCCAGAAGAAGGACACATCGACTCCTACAGTCATTTCTTCAACACCCAGCAACAACCTAATGCCTATGTCTATCTTAATGCCATTGGTAACCAATGCATCCTGTCACAAGAAGACGAAGATGGAATTATCAATCTCTATGAAAGCGACAAAGAAGGCAATAAATGGACTAAACCAAGATTGCTGCAAGGCGTCAACGATGCAAAACAATTCTTCCACGTCAATTATCCCTTTATGATGCCTGACGGCGTTACCCTATACTTCGCAGCAGAAGGTGACGAAAGCTTAGGAGGTTACGATATCTTCGTGACAACATACGATACGGAAGAAGACAGATTTCTGACACCAGAGAATATCGGAATGCCTTTCAATTCTGAAGCAAACGACTATATGATGGTTATCGACGAATATGATCGTATCGGTTGGTTTGCCACAGACCGAGGACAGGAAGATGGCAAAGTGTGTATCTATACTTTCGTACCATCAGACGTCAGACAGACCTACGACCCAGAAACCTATTCCAAAGAACAGATCACAAACTTCGCACGAATTACCGACATCACAGAAACATGGGTGTCGCCTGATATAGACCAAGCGCTCGAACGACTTGAAAAAGCCAAGGCAAGACAAAAGAAAAATACAGATAATGAAGAATTCACCTTCGTCATCAACGATGATGTGGATTATCACAAACTGTCTGATTTCAAAGCGAAAGGTAATGCACAACGCTACCTGCAACTGGTAAAATTGCGGTCTCAACAGACTGCACTCCAGCAAGCCATCGAACGGGTTAGAGAGTATTATAGTGGTGCAACGGCTGATGAGAAACGGGAAATGGCGCCCGAAATCATTGCTACAGAACAACAACAGCATCAAATACATATAGAGATCCACAACCTCGAAAAAATAATCAGAAACGAAGAAAACATTACTCTTAGAAATACTCAAAAATAAGAAGAAAGGAGAAAACCTATGAAAAGAAAATTCCCAGAATCAGAACTGATTATCAACAACGATGGATCATGCTTCCATCTACATCTACGCCCCGAACAACTGGCAGATAAGGTCATCCTTGTGGGTGACCCCGGAAGAGTAAATACTGTGGCTAACCACTTCGATACTAAAGAATGTGAAGTGAGCAGCAGAGAGTTTCATACCATCACAGGCAACTATAAAGGAAAACGCATCACAGTACAATCAACAGGTATTGGATGCGATAACATAGACATCGTGGTTAACGAACTCGACTCGTTGGCTAATATCGACTACAAAACACGAGAAGAGAGAGAAGAGCATCGCACCCTGACACTCGTACGCATCGGAACCTGTGGAGGTCTCCAACCCTTCACACCTACAGGCACATTTGTTGCATCGGTAAAGAGCATCGGTTTCGATGGACTGCTCAACTTCTATGGCGGACGAAACAATGTGTGTGACCTTAAAATGGAAGAAGCGTTCAAACAACACATGAACTGGAATCCACTATTGGGCGCACCATACGTGGCACAAGCCGATGAAGAACTTATCGACCGTATCGCACAAGATGACATGGTACGCGGATATACTATCGCCTGTGGAGGATTCTACGGACCACAAGGCAGACAACTACGCATCCCCTTGGCAGATCCCACACAAAACGAAAAAGTTGAAGCCTTCGAATACGATGGCAGAAAAATATGTAACTTCGAGATGGAGTCGAGTGCATTAGCAGGACTATCGTCGTTGCTCGGACATAAAGCCATGACCTGCTGCATGGTCATCGCCAACCGCTATGCACAAAAGATGAATACTGAATACAAAAACTCCATCGACACACTTATCGAAAAAGTACTCGACAGAATATAAATGCAAAACGACACAATCTGCGCGCTCGCCACTAAGACGGGAGGCGCTTTAGGAATAATCAGAATCTCAGGAGCAGAAACTCTTGAGATTCTTTCCCATATTTTCACCCATGACCTTACAAAGGCGCAGGCTAACTCTATCGTCTATGGACATATCGTCAACCATGATGAAGTCATAGATGAAGTCCTCGTTTCCGTATTCCGAGCACCTCACTCTTACACAGGAGAGGAAAGTGCAGAAATATCATGCCACGGAAGCCAGTATATCATCAACAAAGTCATAGAACTGCTTGTTGCGCAAGGATGCCGCATAGCACAACCGGGCGAATATACACAACGAGCCTACCTTAACGGAAAACTCGACCTCTCACAAGCAGAAGCTGTAGCTGACCTTATCGCGGCAAACAACAAAGCAACACACCACTTGGCCATGAGCCAACTGCGGGGAGGTATCTCCAATGAATTGTCAAAGCTGCGCGAACAACTGCTACGACTGACTTCACTACTGGAACTCGAACTCGATTTCTCTGACCACGAAGACTTGGAATTTGCCGACCGTACCGAATTACTGCAACTCGCCCAACATATTGAGAGTCATATTCAAAAGTTGGCAACATCGTTTCAAATGGGACAGGCTATCAAACAAGGCATACCGGTGGCCATTGTCGGAAAAACCAATGTAGGAAAATCCACATTACTCAATAAACTGTTGAAAGAAGAACGTGCTATCGTTTCCGATATCCACGGAACAACACGCGATACCATTGAAGACGTGATGACCATCAATGGAGTACAGTTTCGTTTTATTGATACTGCTGGCATCCGCCAAACCAACGATGCTGTTGAACAGATAGGTATCGAGCGCACCTATCAAACCATAGACAAAGCTCGTATTGTACTCTGGCTCATCGACGCCATACCCTCCCAAGAAGAGTTCGAAGACATGATGAACCACATCAACAACAAGGCCTTGATTCTCGTCTGCAATAAGTCCGACCAACAAGCCATTACCTTGTCAGAAGATGCCTCACGCTTCCCGCATATAGCCGTTAGCGCCAAGTTCGGCATTAACATAGAAGCGCTGGAAAGCCTCATCTATGAAGCAGCCCAGATTCCCGAAATAAAAGAGTCGGATATCATCATCACCAATGCACGACACTATGAGGCATTACTCCATGCCCAAAACAATCTGAGCCGCGTCATCGCAGGACTTAACAACCAACTGTCTGGTGACCTCATTGCTGAAGACCTCCGCCTCGTCCTTTCCGACTTGGCAGAAATCACCGGACAAGGCCAAATCACTCCCAACGAAGTACTCGGCAATATCTTCCAGCACTTCTGCATCGGTAAATAGACCGCCTGACAATACTTGCAAAACGTTTTTGTAACTGCTTATAAGCCACCATTTTGGTGGCTTTTTTCGTTTTAACACTTTCCATTTGTAATTTGTTGATACCAGTTTTTCGAGGTAACTTTGGCTCAAATTTCGTTCCTGCGTTTCAATCGTGCGAACAAATGGAATAGCAAAACGCTATGTAGGACACCTCGTGAGAAATACTGAGAATCCTCCATTATCCGTCACAACCGCTATGTAGGGCACTCGTGAGAAATACTGAAAATATGTGATAAAGACTGAGACAAAATCGGGGGTCTTTTCCATCAAAAAACATCAGAATTGCAAACGAAAAATGGAGATAATTAAAGAATGTGGAGTATGCGGAAAAGAGTTCGTTGCTTCCAAAATGTCGGTCAAGTACTGCTGTCGAGGGTGTGAACGTGTCGCATTTCGGAGACGCGAGGCAGAAAAGAAAAAAAGGGAGAAGGAAAATGCCGAATCTCTTCGAAACGCTGAGAGAAATAACTCTCTGCGTGATAAGGCATTTTTATCCCCCGAGGACGTGAGCGTTCTATTCAATGTCAGTCTTCCCACAGTGTATCGTTATTTCCAGACAGGCTTAATCAAAGCTGTAAAGATAAGAAATAAGACCTTTGTGAGATACTCAGACATTGAACGTGTGTTTGATGATGCCACTCCCTATCGGAAAAGACGTTATCAGAGAAAGGAGGAACAGGAATACTATACTCTCCGGGAAATCATGGAGAAGTACAATATCGGTCGTAAGGCTATATGGGGGCGTTGTGACCGTCTGGGCATCCCCAAGATATACGAAGGACGCAACACCTTCTTTAGCAAGAAAGCTATTGACGCACATTTTGCGGATCTCCTTGAAGAGATAGACATTGATAATTATTACACTGCTGACCAAATCATGGATATGTATAATATGACAAGGACAGCTGTTATCACTTTTGTGATGCGTCACAAAGTTCCAAGAGTAAACCGTAACGGGAAAGCTTTCTACTCCAAGGTGCATATTGACTGTATCAAACGCAAGGATGATAGTATTGATCCGGACTGGAGTACCTATGAAGAGGCTATGGAAAAATATGGCATATCAAAAGACCAAGTAAGTTACACCTTGAAGCATTTTGATGTCAGAACGGAAAAACGTGGAAAGTTTACGATGATATTCCGTACAGACTTTGATAAAGTCATGCGTGAACGAATGGCAAATGCAAAAGTAGCAGAAAAGTCAGACGGAGACGAAAAACTTGTTTTCCAAGCTCAACACCAGGAGAAGAAATGCCCACCAACCCCAGATGGCTATTATTCAACTGAAGAGGTTGCAGAGATGTTCAAGGTGGGAGTTAAACATGTAGGTGTAATGACCAGGGAGCATAAAACGCCAAAGATTGCACTCAAAGGATTCAACTTCTATGAGAAGAAAGCCATAGATGTGCTGTATAATTTGAAGAACAACTATTCAGAAATTACAGACTGGATTACACCGGAAGAGATGCGTTCAACATATAAGATGACAGCAGAAGCTGTACGCTCCTTTATCTACCGCCATCAAATTCCCGCAAAGGTGGAGTATGGTACTACCTACTATTCTAAACAGCATATCGAACAAGTGAAAAATGGAGATTTTGATGGTCGCGAACGATATTACACTGTCGAGGAGGCAATGAAGAAGTATCATTTATCAAAAGATATAGTTCATTATTATGTAAAACGCTATAAAATCACTAAAGTAAAGAAGAAGAAATGCATATATTTCAGAAAAGAAGAGTTCGACAGATTGATGGAAAAACGTCTATCAAAAGACGATTTACTATCAATTACTCTTGATTAGTACGATTTACTTTCTCTTTACTGAGGTCAACATTGTATCATTTAGGAATTTTGCATCAAAAACAAATAATAATAAAACAATATGCAAGTATGTAAATCTGTCAAACTCCGAATGCGAGATAGGCGCAACGGAACCAAATCCCTGTTCCTGGACTTCTGGCCCGGGTACAGAGACCCTGAGACGATGGAGTTAATTCGTCGTCGCTCACTTGGCTTGTATATCTATGCCAATCCAATCAATGCCCAGCAGAAGCAGTACAATGAAATCATCCTCTCAAAGGCAGAAGCCATCCGTTGTAGAGTGTTCATTGATGTAATTAACGAGAAGTACGACTTCTTTAATCAAGACAGGCTTAAAGAAGATTTTCTGATCTATTTCAAAGAAATGGTGAACAGGAACTTTGCAAAATGTGATGCTGCGTATAAACAATTCGAGAAGTTTTGCAAGGGCAAATGTACTTTTGAGATGCTTGATGTGGTGTACTGTAACAAGTATAAGGAATATCTTCTTGATACCAAAGTATCGTCAAGAGGTAGAAACATTGTCAATAAGCCTTTATCAAGAAACACGGCTTCCGCCTATTGGAATATATTCAAGCAAGTCTTGACAAAGGCTTATCGTGAAAGACGTTTTACCGACGATATTGCAAGTCTGTTAGATAACATACCTTGTACGCCGCCTGTAAAGCAAAGTCTCTCATTGGAAGAGGTCAGGAGACTTTATAACACAGAATGCTCTGAGCCTGTTGTTCGGAAAGCTGCTCTGTTCTCCTGTCTGAGCGGACTGCGTATCAGTGATATACTCAACCTCAAATGGAATAATGTTTGTAGCTATGCAGATGGTGGGCACTATCTGGATTTTGAATGTGTGAAAACAAAGAGACAAACAAAGGTTCCTATTGGAGAAGATGCTTATGCACTTATCATGCCCAAAACTACTGATGAATACGTATTTGAAGGTTTCAGCAGGTCTATGACCTACGGAGTAATGCAGCAATGGCTTAAAGCATCTGGAATCACCAAGCACATCACCTTTCATTGCTTCCGCCATACTTATGCTTCATTGCAGCTCGAAATGGGTACAGACATCTATACAGTACAGCATCTGCTCAATCATAAGAATGTGAGCACAACACAGATATACGCATCACATGCAGACCCCAAAACACGCGAAGCAGCCAACAGAATTACGTTAACGAATGTGAAAGACGGATTACAAACAACAGAAAGTGAAAATAATCAAACAGAAACTAACCGAAAAGAAGATATAAACAAATCAAAAAAGTGAAAGCAAAACCACTATGTAAAACGCTGAAACAGAGAAATATAAATAGTGTTTAAGGCGGTCATTTTGTTGGTGCTAAATAGTAGTAAATAGAAGATTTCTCTCTAACTTTGCATTCATAAAACTCGAAAAAAGTACAGTTGCAATGATAAAAAAGCTAAAAGAGAACTTTTTGATTCTTCTCATTTCAAACCTCGTAACCGCTGCTTTGGTTGTAATCGCTCCAACAATTCTTGGAGCGATTACAAACCTGAGCCATACCTCTCAGACAGAGAAGGTATTCTTTTCTTTGCCGATGATATTCTATTATTGTATATGTGTTATCTGTGTATGCACAGTTTTCAGTATCTTCAAATCTCAGGCCATTAGGGATATTGTCATCAACAATAGCATCAATCCTGGGATCAACTCTCATGAAACAGATAAGGTCACGATAATGCGTGAACGTTATATTGCTAAACAGCAAAGCAGGAAAAGTGCTATCTTTGATGCTGTCTCAGAATACACTTATGCAGTTTTCTCACCCTACATGACTGACGATAACTTGGAAATACTAAACCAGAATATCAAACTATATGAGGTACCAGATTCTTGTATTATTCCTGTTTATACAAATGGTAAACTCAACACTCTCGATATTAGACACTATGCATGGAACATCGGTGAGAGACTTGGTTGGAGTGGGCAAAAGAGAGCGACTTTTATCAAGCAATGCTTCCCCCAAGAACTTCAGGACGTTGAGATTGAAAGCATGAGAAGAACACTTAGACAAAGAGGTAAGTGTGTTATTGGCATTGATGTGCCCGACAACAACGATTACAAATTTCACTATCATAACTAATGGAAGAATACTATATGGAGTACGAAGAGATAACTTTTAATGACATTCCAAGAGCAATGGCCAATATTCTCAGGAAATGTGATTTGCTTGAACAATCTATTGATGTCTTGCGTGAAGAGATCCGGCAGACCAATAAACCATCAACCTCACAACATATACCTATGGATGTGAAGGAGGCATGTGATTTTCTCAAAATCAAGAAATCCACCATGTACCTGTACATCCAAAATGGCCAGATTCCTGTCAACAAGAAAGGCAAGAAATACACTTTCTTCAAAGACGACCTTATTAAATGGCTGGAATCTGGATGCAAGACCGAGACTCCTATGACTCCTGATGAGATAAATCAACTCTTGCGCCAACGACCGAATAGAAGAAAATAATCTTCCATATCATCTTACAATTGAAATCTACATTGGACTTTCTGATGTAGATTTTTCATTTTATATCCCAAAATGATTGTAACATATAATATTTATCAAGCTGTGCAAATAGACTGCACCGTAATATTGTAATTTTGCACTAATATGACACTATATATATCGTTTACAAGCAGAGATAACATGTATTCGTCCGCCCTTTCATGCGGACTTTTATTATATATTTTTTCAATAACAAAAAGTAATATGAGTCAGAAGAAAAACTCCTCTGTGCTCTCTCTCTTTGTGTTTGCAGTGTTCTAATCATTGCCCAGAACAAGAGAATGAGCCTTCCAAAGAAGAACTTTGGACACTCTTTCGTGCTGCATACGAGCAGTACCAGTCGGGAATCGTTAATGACAGCAAGTTGTATGACCGCTATGTTAACGACTTTATCAGTTATCATCTTCCCGTTTTCTCTCAGGAAGAAGAATCAATCCGCAACCATTTCAGGAATCTTTTCAGCATTTATGAGCTGCTTACAACAAGAAAGGATTTGGTAGAAAAATTCTTCAAGTTGCCAGAGTTTGGAAAGAAAGATTTCTTAGAAATGGTTCATTCATTCAACCACATTGAATATGTGGTAGAAACTCCACATTCCTTAGCAACTTTCAATGAAAATCAGATTCGACTCATCACGCAATTCGCCAATGAGTCGAATTTCTTTGTTGATACAGTTGATGAAAGAACTGTGGATTTGTTTTTCAGATGCAAGTTGAAGCGTCCCCTTGTTGTCCAGAACATGCGTCATGTACTTCAATTCATGTTTGCTCTCTCAATGCAAAAGATGATTCCCCATAATTGGGTATCACTCATAGCAGACAACAAGTTGCTTTCACCTCAGAAAACCATGAAGCCATCATCTCGTGGTGCAATTAGTTCACGCCTGACAGAACTTAGGGCATCAACACAACCGTTTCCAAATGAAGCTTATTCAAATCTTGTAAATCAACTGAAAGAAATGCAATGAAATAAACTAAAGTAAGCAACTGAAAGCAAATTCCCCTTTCAATCCTCCTGACAAAAAGAACTGTCAGGAGGATAGTCAGTTGCCGCCGACATATAAAGGGTAACTTTGCCGCCGAATCGATTCCGTTTCGGGGGTAGCTCCCTCATTGTCTAATATTTAATACATGTAATTATGGCAAACAAGAAAATTGACATAGAGATTCTCGCAAAACGCGTGGAGTTGTTAGAAATCACAGTCCGTGAGCTCAAAGCTGTCGAGCCTGAAGTGCTTGAAGAGCGTTTGAAAAAGATTGAAAACAGTTTGTATATCACTAAGGAAATGCTCACAACCACTGAACTCGCAGAATATCTTGGCGTTTCACAGTCGCAGATATATAAGCTCACGATGAACATGGAGATTCCGCATTATAAGCCCAAGGGCAAGACAATCTATTTTGACCGGAAAGAGATAGTGAGATGGATGCGCTCTAACCACTGTTCGTTTGAAAGGAAAGAACCAGCAAAAGACTAATTAGATGAAAGGCCGAAAGAAGAACATGACCAGGATTTATTCTGATGTCCAGCTGACTGCCCTTCTGGAAAAATCCGAGGTTGTTATAGACCCATCAAAGTGTAAGCAACAAAACAGACAAAATAATGGCAAGAGGAAGAAACAGTAAAGGGGACAAAGATGAACCAGAAACAGGTTCACTTGAAGTTGGAATGCTATGTAAAAGCAGTTTCAACGACAATGAACTTGACAGTTATCTCAGGCAAGGAGAAATAAAAGCCTCTGAGAAGCCACCCGTCCCTCCTCAGATACTCTGGGTTGGAGATTGCACCATTGCCACCTTTGGCAATTTCAGTGCATCAACAGGAAAGGCAAAAAGCAAAAAGACTTTCAATATCACCGCAATGGTAGCAGCTGCCGTCACTAATACAACTGTACTTAACTACCGTGCAAGTCTGCCAGAGGGGAAGCGTATGATCCTATATTTTGACACCGAGCAAAGTAAGTTCCACTGTCATAATGTGATTGAGCGTATTTATCGCTTGGCAGGTCTTAGTTTGAACAAGGAAGATAAACGCATAAGATTCTATGGGCTCAGGGAGTTCACCCCCTCACTACGTATTGCTCTCATTGACTATGCTCTCAGAACTTTTGAAGGTGTTGGTCTTGTCATTATAGATGGTCTTCGTGACCTCATGTATGACATCAACAACGCTAAGGAATCCACCGATGTGATGACAATGCTAATGGCATGGACGAGCAAATACAATCTGCATATACACTGTGTATTGCATCTGAACAAGAATGACAATAACACTCGTGGCCATATAGGAACAGAGTTGGAGAACAAGGCTGAGACAGTACTGATTATTAGCAAAGACAAGCAAGATGCCAATATCAGTGAGGTGAAGCCTATGCATATGCGTGACAAGGAGTTCTCCTCCTGGGCGTTTTACATCGATGACAATTCTCTACCTGTACTTGATGTGGGGTATCATGTTACAGTTGTGAAGCCAAAAGACAAACCTCTCACATCCCTTTCTGACGATGTTCACACAAGAGTATTGCAGAAAGTATTTGGCAACGAGCCACCACAGAAGTATCTTGAGTTAGTGAAGGCTCTTGGTGCATCCTATGCGGAAGAAGGCTACAAGCGTGGGGATAACGCAATAAAAGAAATGCTAAAGATATTCTACGAGCGTAAGCTGATAACCAAGAGTAAAGACGGCTATCACTACCACCCCATTCCTCGACCTCAAAAATAAGTTTATGAGTTTAAGTTTAAAGGGTATATATATAATAAACTACGATTGCCCGTAAATACATAGAGTAATGACAATAGACGAAATCAAATCTGTAAGCATCATCCAGTTCCTTGAAACACAAGGCTACCATAGGTCTCATGTCTTCAAAGGAAACTATTGGTATCTGTCCCCGTTTAGGTCAGAGCAATCTCCTTCTTTCAATGTCAATCCTGTCAAAAACTTATGGTATGACTATGGCGAAGGTCAAGGAGGTAATATCATTAACCTTGTGCAGAAGATGAACCCAACCTGGAATAGCCATGAAGTTCTTTCATTCCTGGAGAACGAAATTCGACAGCACAACCTTGATTTTGCAGCTGATTTTTTGGCAAGAATGAAAGAGCAAGAAGAAAAGGAGATCTGGAAGCAAGGCCAAAGAATGAGTCGGGATGAAGACAAGGATGCACATACTGTAATCGATTTAATTGCTGAGTTATCGCATCCTTATCTTCGAGATTATATCCTGCAACGCCGTGTTGACTTTGATGTAGCAAAGGAGTTCTGTAAAGAAGTTCACTATAGCATCTATGATAAGCATTATTATGCCATTGCATTTGAGAACATAGAAGGCGGTATGGAAGCACGTAACAAGTACAGCAAGAGGAGCATTGGTAAAAAATCAATATCCATAGTCCGTCCACTTGGCACTCAATGCCCACATTGTTGTGTCTTTGAAGGTCTTTTCGACATGTTGACTTATGCCAGCGTCAAGAAATGGCAGTTGGATATTGACTTATGTGTTGAAGAAGACTGCGACTACATCGTTCTCAACTCTGTCAGCAACGTAAAATTACTGCCTCCTTTTCTTGCAGATTATACATGTATTCATTGTTTCCTTGACAACGATGATGCAGGTGTTAAAGCCACCCAAAGGATAACAAACGCCTATAGTTGTCAAACCGTTGATGAATCACACAGATATTCCAATTATAAGGATGTCAACGATGTTATAAACGGTATTATGAAATCAGTATAACATATATTCCCCCACTGTCAATGCTACTATTCGAGAGGTTCCTTCAACGGAGCCTCTTTTTTTATTAAAGCCGCTCCTTATAGTATGATTATTCAAAGAAAATCATACTTATTTTGTAATGTGTGTTAAGTATGATACGCTTAACCCTGCAATTTTTCTTTGTTCGTTGAATTATATGTTCCTTTGCACTGATTTTCGGGATAACACAGGATAAGCGTCTATCTTCCGAGTATGATAATAATTATATTGGATAACATAAAAATCAAATTGAACAATGTCAGGATTTGTAATATTTGCACTCGTCCTAACCTTTGCTTATGTGGTGTACTTCGCAGTGCAGATCACTTTAGACCTCCACGGAAAGAAAGGTGAAAAAAGTACAGAAGAAGAGACCTATGATGTCAGTGACATGACCAACGAGGAGCAGCCTGTTGCGGTGGAAGAGCACGGCGATGACCCTGATTTAAGCGTCCCCACCTATACAGAACAGGTTACGGAGGATGGACTTAGGGTTTTGAACCCAACAGGCAAATCAGTAGTAGTCAATCCTCCTGTTGCTGAGGAAACTCCACAACCGTCCCAGACGGAGCAGCCCGTAACAAGCCAGGAACTCAATGAAGAGAATGATGCGCACTTGGAGCATATCGACCCCAAGGCTCAGTGCAGTTTCTTTGCTGATGAGTTTATGCAGAATCTCAACGAGAAGCATAACAAACGAAAAATAGAGAAGAAGAATGCCAGGGATAAGATGTAAATACAATCAATTGTTTGCCATTGCAGGCATCATGCTCCTCTTGCCCATGTCGGCATCTGCCAAATGTGGTGGTGTTGATTACAGCTGGGGAGCTGATGCTCTTAGCAATGCCCACGATTTCACAGTGACCATGATGCTCTACGTGGTTTATCTCCTTTATGCCATATCAGCCATAGTTGCCATCATTGGCGCACTACAGATATATATAAAGATGAATACAGGCGAAGGAGATGTAACCAAGTCCATCATGATGCTTATCGGCGCATGCCTTTTCATGATAGGTGCCACCATCCTGTTCCCTGCCTTCTTCGGATATAACATAGTATAGGTACAAAAGATTAAGGATAACAAAGACATCTCAACCTGCAGGAGAGATAATTGTGTGTAGTAACAAATTAAGTAAATCAAAAGAAAGCAAATGAAGAAAATCAAAACAATTGCGAAAAATCTGTTTGGAGCCAAGCGAATGAAGACGCTTGCCTTGATGCTCCTCTGTGGCACCATTGCCACCTATGCCCAGAACGCCGCTGGTGATTACACTGCCGGCACTGATGCTCTGGCAACCGTCACGGAGGAGATTGCGAAGTACGTGCCTTTCGTCGTGAAGCTCTGTTATGCCATCGCTGGCGTTGTTGCTGTGGTCGGTGCGATCTCGGTTTACATCGCCATGAACAACGAGGAGCAGGATGTCAAGAATATCTTAGTCCTCCAAAATTGGTTGGAAAGGATAAGAAAGGAAGTGACAAATAAAGTGCTTAGTATCAAGCGAATAAGCGATTTTTTGATTTTTCCGATTCTTGCTCAACCGACTCTTAAAAAGATATAATAAAATGATTTTTGTTTCTGATTTGTTTCTCATATATGGCTTGATTTTCATATCTTTGCACATGCTTTCAAAGGCATAATCACGATGCAGAAACGATATATCAGCATCCGAAAAGCCCAACCCTCGCAGACCCTCTGCAAAATTCATTTTCCCTTCTTTCGGGAGTAAATTACCAAAATAAAATATAAACAAGCATGGCAAGACCAAAGAAACAAGTCAAACTGAAGGAGCCGATTAAGATTCGTCTCAAACCTCTCGCAGATGGCAACAAGAGTATCTATCTTGACATCTACTGGAAGGGAGTCAGAAAGTATGAGTATCTGAAACTCTATATCATTCCTGAGGTCAATCCACTCTGCAAGGAGCAGAACAAGGAAACGATGGCACTCGCAGAACGTATCAAGGCAGAGCGCATCAAGGCTCTCCATGGTCACGGAATGCAAGACTGGGAAACCGTCAAGCAGGGTTCACAACTCTTGACAGGATGGATCAAGAAGTATTGTGAAGGTGGAGTCAGCACCAAGAAGTCAACCCTCCATTGTCGTGTTGAAATGCTTCACACCGTGGAGAAATATCTTGAAGAGTCCAATCAGACCTTCATCACCCTTGAAGAGGTCAATGCTGATTTCTGCCGTGGGTATGTGAAGTTCCTTCGCACCTTCCCAAACTCACACTGCAAGTACATTGAGCCAAGACCTATCAGCCAGAACACGGCAAGCCGTTACCTCGGCATGTTCTCGACTACTCTCAACAATGCTGTCCGTCAAGGTATTATCCGAAACAATCCAATGAAGGAACTGGATGCCAAGGAGCGCATTCAGCCAAAGGATGGCAAGAAGGAATACCTTACCATTGAGGAACTTAAAGCCCTCATGGCAACCGACAGTTACCGCCCAGAGGTCAAGCAAGCCTTCATCTTTGCTTGTTTCACTGGATTGCGACTCAGTGATATGTACAAACTTGCACCGATTCACATTTTCAAGACTCCTGACGGCAAGGGCGAGTATATTGACATGGAAATGCAGAAGACGGAGAAGCCTGTCATCATCCCACTCTCTGAAGAGGCAAAGCGTTGGTTACCAAAACCAAAGGGAATAACAACTCCCTTCTTTGATATACCAACTACTCAGACCGTCATAGGCAGAGCCCTTCGCAAATGGGCAGAGGCAGCAGGTGTAGAGAAGCACATCAGTTTCCACTGTTCACGTCACACCTTCGGCACAATGATGCTGACACTTGGCGCAGACCTGTTCACCACAAGCAAGTTGATGGGTCACACCAACATTCAGACCACTGAAATCTATGCGAAAATCGTAGATAAGAAGAAGGAGGAAGCCATCAACCTCATTGATGGAATGTTCAAGTAAAGGATGTACTTTGAAAGTACCCCCCCTTCAAAGAGTTAAGGGAGGTGACTTGAAATCACCCCCTTTGATAAACCAGGGTGGTGTTTCACCCCAGTGGTATAACCAATTATAACAATCATTGATATGACCATCACACTTCGACAAAAAGACCTTGAAAACGACAACAAGAGCCTGTATCTTGACATCTATGAGAATGGCAAGCGCAAGTTTGAGTTCCTTTCCCTCTACCTAATCCCTGAGATTAACCAAGAGACAAAGGAACGCAACGAGGCTACCTTGAAACGTGCGCAGGAGATTCGTGCCGAGCGCGTCCTTCATCCCGAGACCATTCCCGAGAAAGGTCACTTGATGGTTGTACCCGACATTCCCAACGATGACTCACCCGAAGTCATTGACTGGATCCAGACTTACATGGAGTGGATGGACGGCAATCCCGAATATTCCAAGAGGACTGTCGAGCAGACTCAATACCTTCAAGAACGCATGAAGGAGTTTCTGAAAGCCAAACGCAGACCGCACATCACTCTGATGAAGTTCGATAAGACATGGTTCAAGGCATTCTTTCTTTGGCTGAAGAATGACTATGTACCTCAGAAGTATGTGAGAGTCAAGGCAAAGCCGTTGAGTAATGCCAGTTTGCGGAACATGCAGCAACGCATTGTCGCAGTATTCAACAAGGCAGTCAAGACTGGCAAGTTGAAGGCAAACCCCTTCTATCAGTTGGAGAAGGAAGACACAATCTCCAAGCCAAAGTCTGGTCACAAGCTGTACCTTACACCCGATGAACTCAAACTCTTCATGGCATCCGAAGAGACTAACGGAGTCAGGGAAACCCAGTTGGCATTTGGCTTCGCTTGCCTTACAGGACTACGCATCAGCGACATAAGGGCTTTGCGATGGTCAAACATCATGAGGAACGAGGTAACGAACACACTTGTAATCGTCCAGAAGAAGACCAAGGAACTCAATGCCGTCCCAATCTGCTCAACCGCAGAAGCATGGATGCCACCCAAGAAGGATGACAAGGTTTTCCACCTTCCTGCCCATGCCAATGTGGATGCAGCTCTCAAACGAATAGCCAAGAAGGTAGGTATCACGAAGACAATCTCCTTCCATACCTCCCGACATACCTTTGGCACATTGATCCAAGCGGCTACTGGTGACATCGAGACCACCAAGAAACTCATGGGTCACAAGTCGCTCAAATCAACCGCAGTCTATGCAGACGTGCTGACTGAGGAAAAGGTCAAGGCTATCTCCAATACCAAGACGGTATTCAGGAGTCGCAAGCCACACACCGAGAACAAGAAGATTCCACGAACCAAGCGAACGGCAGCGACCAACACGCACCCTCGCAAGGTCATAGATATACAGGATAACGAATAACGGCTAACGAGCCGATTCAGGATAACAACCAGTTTCATTTCATCAAAAGCAGTGCCCTGATTCAAGGTAGTGGTTTCCGCTACCCTTAGGGGCTTGCTATCTCAAAACCAAGCATTCAGGATAACGTAAACAACTAAATATCAAGATTATGAATAAGACTATTGACAACGAGACTCTTCTTTTGAAGGTAGAGTCATTTGAGCATCGCATCGAGGTTCTGGAGAACACTCTCAGCGCAGCCAAGGAGGTATTGACACTTGAAGAAGCAGCCCTTTTCATGGGTATATCAAAGAGCAGTCTCTACAAGATGACCCATCGTCATGAGCTTCCTTTCTTCCGTCCAAACGGCAAACTCATCTACTTTGAGAAGGCTGAACTTCTGAAGTGGATGCGTCAGAACCGCAGCATGTCTGAGGCTGAGACCAAGGAGGCAGCAGCCCAGAAGCTGAATGAACTTGCCAACCACTAATCAATGAGTATTATGAATCAGGATTTCAATCAACAGCAGTACAACGACAAACTGGCTCAGGTAGCCAGCCTTGCCGTTACCTATGCCAAGGATGGCACAGGCTATCACAGTATGAAGGATGCCTTCAATGAACTGTGCGAGATTTCACATGCCAACAAGGGCATTGACCAAGAAAACACTATCGGCAGACGAACCCTGCTTGTGCAGAGTGTCTGCATCAAGGCTATCCATGCGCTCACTCCATACCAGAACGAGCGACTTGAACAGCAGCTGAAGGACATTGCTTCGGACTATCCCGAGCATCGTCACCTGCATTTCCGCAGATAGTTTCTTCTTTCCCTTTTGTCATATCATAGACATATCAATGAGAGTTACCGCTTACATACGTCAGAAAGATACATCGAAGAACGACCTTGACAGCCGTGCTTCGGTGTACTTCCGTGTCCGTGACAAAGGGCTTGATGTCAAGTGCGCAAGCGAACTTCAGATCAATCCCAATCACTGGAGCCAAGAACGACAGGGCTACAAGAGCCGTGTCAATCTTGTGGATGACGATACCAGAAACCTCTTTGACTCACAGGTCAAGGAGATTACAGGTATCATAACCAGGGAATACTATATCGGAGCAAACTCCGACTGGCTAAGACGACTGATATTTGCCTATCACCACCCCAATGCCTATTGCATGGGCAGTGGCATGGCGGTAAGCAAATCCTTTGTCATCTGGGCAGAGAGGTACCTTCAGAACAAGCATTTCGGCAAGCATCAGGAGTGCAACACCCGATGCCTGATTGACAAGGTTACTCGTTTTGAGGATGAACACAAACACCCGATGAACATTGACAGCATGACTGCCGATGATCTTCGTGTGTTTGCGGATTTCCTGTCTTCTGACTATGACATATCTATGAATACCATCGTCACTAACATGACCTTGATGCGTACCGTCTGCAACTGGGTACGAAAGCAGGGAGTCACAAACAATGACCCCTTCTTTGGCTATGACATGCCCAAGGCACTCTATGGCACTCCATATTTCCTGACCATTCAGGAGCGTGACCAAGTTCTGGATGCAGACCTAACGGATGATGCAGAACTTGCTGAGTATCGTGATATGTTCGTGTTTCAGTGTATGGTCGGATGCCGTCATAGTGATCTTGTGACCTTCACCCCCAAGAACATTATTGACGGTGTTCTGGAATATATCCCCATCAAGACCAAGGGCAAGTTAGGTGACGTTGTAAGGGTTCCTCTTATCCCCAAGGCTATGGCTATCCTTGATGGCCATGACCATGGTGATGATGAACCAATCTTCCCCAAGCATTATAACTTCAAGTTCAACGATGCTATCCGTAGAATCTTGAAGCGTGCCAAGGTAAATCGTGTTGTCACTGTGATTAACCCTAAGACACGGCTTGAAGAGAAGAAGCCAATCTCAGATGTGGCTACCTCTCATCTTGCACGAAGGACTTTTATCGGTAATCTTTACCGCATGGTCAAAGACCCTGATTTGGTTGCTTCTATGTCTGGTCATGCCAAAGGCAGCGTTGCTTTTGCCCGATACCGAGTCATTGATGATGACATGAAGAAATCCCTGGTTGAACTTATCCAGTGATTCTCTTCTTTTTGATGGCATATTCCTTTTCCCTTTATTCGGTTACATTTCAATAATATCATAGACTATGGACGATAAAAAATTACATCGTTGCTTCACTTTCTCTGAAGAGCAGTTGAAGCATCTTCGAAGCAAGAAGTACAAGATTGACCGTATGGAATGCTTCATGTCGCTTGTGGATCTTGCCGAGCCAGTTCCAAAACTTGTGCAAATCAGCAAGACCAAGCAAGTAGAAATCTTGGCAGGTCAAGTTATGGTTGACAATACCCAACTTGCCAAACTCTGGGACAAAGACCGCAAGACGGTTCCAAAGCTGTTGGATGCTATGGAGGCTGTGGGCATTTTCTCTTCTCAGGAAGTGGAAGATAACCGCATCTACACCCTTCATTGTCTCTCAGGCTGGTATGTTGATGCCAAGTTCGTGTCGAATGCCTTTGCCTTAAAGCGCAATAACGACAGTACGGCAATCATCCATGCGGAAGTTCCTGCCTCCAAGGTCATCATCACTGAGGATCCTGATGACAAGAAGAAGGACAAGGAAGGTTCTGCTTCTGCCGATGACAAATCCAATGACTCTGCCGAGGGCAACAATCCTCAGACAACTGGCAATGTGTCGCACCAATCACCACAATCTAATGATAGTGGCAATGTGGGTAAGTCTGGAGCAGATGGCAACAAGTCACCATCACCTCCTGAAAACAATTCCCCGCAGTCTGCTGACAGCCCTTCTCCCCAAGGTGAAGCCGATGGCAAGCAGAATGAAGGGAAGCAGCATGAGCAGATACCTTCTCAGCAAGGAGGACAGCAGCCACAACAGCCTAACGGCAATCAAAGACCGCCTTTCAACGGCTATCAGAAGCCTAACGGCTACTACAACCAGAACGGCAACAAATAGCCGTCTGAGGACTCAGGAATGCGACCTGCACCGCCAAACCATCCCAAAGGACGTTTACCGATACAGGACAACACGGCAAGCCGAAACGACTTTCTAAGCCCTGACGGGAACTTAGCAGGTAAAAGGACCGATTTTTAAGAGGTACTTTTCGAGAAATCCTTTTGTACTACATTATTTGTGACCAAATTTATGCAGTCCTAAAAGTTTCTCGGGCTACTCGCAGGCTCGCAGACCTATGTCCTTCTTTTTTACTGATTTATATTCATCCCTTTAATCATATTCAAAGATATGGCTAAGAAAAAGAAGATTATCAAGAAGACACCCACAAGGGTGCATTCCTTCCGCTGTACCGATAAGGACTGGAAGGAACTGAAAAAACTCGCTAAGGAATGTGGTATGAGCATAGGCAAGTATCTCGTTGAGACTGGCAAGAAGCATCACCCACGTCAGCGACTCACTCCAGAGGAAAGCAAAGCCCTGAACTCTCTGACTGAGGCACGTACCGACTTGATAAAAGTCCGCAGTAAGTTGCACGATGCTTCACCCGAGGAAAAGCAGAAGATGTTCAGATCTCCAAAGTTCATGAAGTGGTGGATTGAAGCCGTTGAACGACTCATCAAACACTGGTATAGCATTGAAGACAACCTTACTTCTCCTGTACTGACCAAAGTTCAAGAAGACGAATGATTATACTCGCAAGACCAGTAGCCTATGGCGGCAATGCCGCAAGGTACGCAATGGAGAAGGAGGATGCAACCGTGGTCAAGGTGAACCACATGCCTGACTATCTCGATGCCACCGAAATCTGGTATCGGATGAAGCATCACTGCCAGTTGCATCAACAGGACAGGACTGTTGGGCGAAAGTTGGAACGCTTCATGACCACGTTTGTACTCTCCCCATCCAAGGAAGAGTCAGAGAACTATACCTTGGATGACTGGGCAAACCTCGCTGATGAAGGATTGGAAGCTTTGGATTCAGTCGGACTTTTACCCAAAGGCTTTAAGGAGAAGGTCAAGACCAATTTCCGCAATTCTATGAGTGTTGCTGCCTTGCATCGGGATTCCAAGTCTGGAACCCTTCACCTGCATCTTGACTGTTGCCGTGTGGATAATGACGGCAAGACCAACGATGTTCACGATGTTCACATCAGAGCAATAAGGGCTGCGGAAATTATCAACGCAAGGCATGGTTGGGAGCAACCTCAGGAGGTTCGTGAAATGCGCCAACAAGATATAGCGGAGTTTTGCGAATATACCCTTCAGAAGATGGATAGTTTCGACATTGACCGTTACTTTGATATGCTTCGCATGAGAGGCTATGAGGTCAATCCAAGGTATGACACTACTAACTGCAAACTTGTGGGCTACACCATCGGCAAGAATGCCTCAGTGTTCAAGGCTTCTGCCATCGGTCGAAAGTTCATGGTATCACAGCTTGAAGCCACATGGAAGAAGATGCATCCTAAGCCTACTCAGGTCAAGATGCGACCTGCTTCACCTTCCGTTTCACCGGCTCGCCCTGCTCGCCATGTTGCTCAGACAACGAAACCTACCCAGTCCAATTCTAAGCCATTGCCAGTTGCTACCAAGACTGCCTTCAATGTCAATGTTAGCGGTGAAATGAAGAGAATCTATATTCCGAACACGGTCAAGGACATCTTCCTCAATGAGGTTCAGGTTCCTGATTCTGATATGACTGCATCAAGAGAGGACATTTCTCATGTAGGTATGCTTCTCTTCCTTGATATGATTGATGCAGCAACAACCGTGTCCGAATCTTGTGGCGGTGGTGGTTCTGCTCCTTCCTCTGGTTGGGGTAAGGATGATGACGAAGACGAGCGTGAGCGGGCTCGCCGTTGCCTCCAGATGGCTCATGCCATGTGCAAGCCACCGCAGAAAAGACGTTCATTCCACCGTTAGACAAATCCTACATATCAATGAGAAGAACAAAACATGTAGAAGAACTCATCGAAGATGACGAGCAGAAGCCTGACTTCGATGACATGATGAACGAAGTCCAGGAAGAGATTGAAGAGCATGATGCCGAGGATGCTGTTGTCAGTCGTGCGCCTGAACTCAGGCAGTTGAGTGAGAACATTGACAAAGCGACCAACACTTGGATCAATGCAACTCTTCAACTGGAGTCTGCCATCCGTAAGTACAATTCAGCTCAGACTGCTCTTGGCAATGCCGTTGACACTATCAGTGGTAAGGTTGACACCATCAATACCCACATTGACAATGTTCTGAAGGATGCCCCAACCAAGTTGAAGGTTTCAGTCAGAGTCGATGATGTTGACTGGAAGAAGATTCAGGACATGTTCGACAAACAACATGAATGGATGACCACTCAGATGCAGAAGCATATCCGTGAGGTCAATCAAATGTTTTATGAAGAACGTAGAAGGGTTCAGGAAAGGTACAAGGAGTACGACGGAACCTACCTCGGACACTATGTGCAGTATTTCTTCTGGTTCTTCTTTGTCCTTGGACTCGTTATTTTCGGCTTGGCTATCTTCCTGATGCTCGACAGTCACTACCACTGGACGAAGTAATCTAATGTTTATACCCTCCAAAATCCCTACGAAACTTGGCATAGTCTAAGTTTGTAGGGATATTTTTTTTCTTGAAAACGTCATTTTCTTGAAAATGTGCACTATTGCCCGTTGTGGGAGCCAGATAGCATGAGTAACTTTGCACCGTCAAAATAAACGAGTGTAAACCTAATTGTTATAAAGTAAGCATTCCGTAAACCACGTATAGATGGTTATGGAATACTTTTTATATAGTCCGCTAAATGGGAATTTACAATTCTGATATACTTCAGATGTAGGTTGCCGTTTCTAAAGCAATATAAAGTTTGTTTAAACTATGGTTGGCATTGTTCAAGCCTTTGGCTTCATATCCATTTGTATCCAAAATGTCACCTGTTTCAAAAAAAGCATACAACTTCAAATTGTAGAAGTCGCACACAGATTGAACTCCAGCCAATTCCATTTCTACAGCGATGCACCCTTCTTCCATACGTTTGCGTACAAGTCCTTTTGTTTCTCTGATCATCGAATCTGTCGTCCATATTTTACCTGTAATATATGGTACAGATAATTTGTCGAAAATTATGGAAAGTTCCTTGCTTGCGGCTATATCAATATAGTCGGATGGTGCTGCAAAATAATATGAACACCCGTCCCCTCTGTAACTTTGTGTCGGTATGATAAATCTACCTTGTGTGGTTGTACGGTCAAGACTGCCACAGGAACCGAACATAATGAACTTTGATGCTCCAGTTAGCCAGCTTGCAAGATGACATTGAGAGGATGCTACTGCTGAACCTATTCCTGACAGGTAGAAAGTTATCGTAACTCCTTTATAAGTTGTTTTATAGATATGCGTATCGCCATTGCAAGCCGGCATAGTTGCAATAATTTCAGATTCGTAGGAATCAAGTAAATGCCGATGAATCTCCTTCGAGAATATTATCAGGCATATATCTGCAAAATCTCCACGTCTGCCGTAGAAATCAAACAGATTGATCATTGGTTCAGTTTCAATATCATAACTATCAGTAATCATAGCATATTGAATCAGATGTGAGTTTTATATTGCTCCGGTATCTCAAGATTGAAAGTTCTGCATAATAACAGGACGTCGTGGACATCATTTTCATCGTATTCATATCCAAGATGGAACTGTACCTGTGCCTCCGGGTTTATGCATGTTACCTCAATATTCCCGATCACTAGTGTCCACTAAAAACGATTAACAATCGTTGTAAGTGGTTGATATGCGACAAAATACGAGCAAAAAATGACTCTATGGGTTAGAAATGACTATCTTTGCAGAAAATTACAATCTGTAAGTTA
>NZ_NPJC01000070.1:0-17433 GCF_002251405.1 Prevotella sp. P4-98
AAACTGACTTTTACTGAGACAGGTTCTGTCACTACTGTGTTGTTGTCCTCTGATGAACAAGAGAACAGATGTGCTACAAACAAAGGTAGCAATAAAAAAAAGAATTTTTGCATAGACCTTATAAATTATTGCTGCAAAGTTAAAGTTTATTTTCATACGAAGCACGAAAAAACTCTTAAAAAAGTATAAAAGCAGTATTGATATAACGAAAAATGGCTAATTCTGTCCTTTTTATAGCAGTGTCAAAAGGGTGTTTATAAGAAATTATTTGCGAAAAAACGGTAAAACTGTCAGTTTTATATTGCCCCTGATGATTGATTTAGTATTAAGGTGCCTTATTAATAATATGCTTTTCTATTGAGCCGTAGTTTTAATAAAAAGAAACAAGGTAATTCTTCACAATGAAGATAACCTTGTTCCTTATAAGTTGTATAGAATGTTATAGAGGCTTAAATCTGACGTCCGTTGATGGCATATTTTTTATTGCCCTTCTCAATGATGATTTTACCATTCTTGACGTATTTGCGCGAAGTCTTATTGGGTGTGATAGTAATCTGTTCGATGCCTGTTGCCGATGAACAATAGACATAGATAATCAAGCAACATTGCTTGTTGCCAATAGAGAATGACAGTTTTTTCTCTACAGGTGCCTCAGTAAAACTAATAGAGTGAGAAACAGTAGTGTATGTATCGTCAACCTTTGCAGGGAATACATAATCTGTGCTGGAATAGTTAACTCCATTGACGTTCTTGATGTAAGCATCAGCATCGTAGTTATCGTATCCTGTAAAGGTGACTTTCACCACTTTTTTCCCTTCTGGAATATTGATATCGTAGGCATTGGCAGAATACTTGATCGTATTGTTTTTTCCAGCACCATAGACTTTGCCTTTCGCATTTGACACGGTAAATCCATTGTTAAAATGGTAGGTGTTTAGACCATCTCCAGTGGATTCTTCTGAGTAGGTGACTGCAGAGAGCTCAAAGGCTTCACCTTCGCCACCTTGTGTGGCATCGATACGCTTTTTCCAGGCGGGATACTCTTCGCTGATGAGTTTCTGACACCAACTGCCGAGATACTGGTAACTGGCTCTGTTAGTAGCCATCAGCGAGGTTGCCACAGGTACACCCTTGCTATCGATGACTGGGTCGGTATCAGCATAATTATAGAGGAAACGATAGAAGAGGTGAGGGTACTCGTTTTTGTAGATAGAGAAGATGGGTTTGTAGGCATTTTCAGCTTTGTAGCTCGACGTAGCAATTTCGTTTTCGGTGTAGGTATAATCTACGCCGTTGTAGTTATAGGTACGCTTCTTGCCACGCTCTTCCAGTTTTTTGAAAAATTTGTCGTAGATTTTCTTGCCACTCTCACCGCCAATCTGTATGAATCGTCCCCAAATAGCGCTACCGCTTTTGTCGATGATACGACGGTCTTGCTCGCCTTTTGCATTTGTGAAATCTTCAATGGCCTTACCCTCTATCTTATGGTTGTCGAGCCAAGTCACAGCCGCTGTAATAGCCTCCTGGAGTTCGGTAGAAGGTTTCTCGACAGTCATCAAGAAGGAGATAAGGTTGGCAGATTCATATCCGCTGACAGAAGGCAGTTCGTGAGGGCGTCCTTCTGCTGGCAGAAAATCGACAGGGTCGTGCTGTGCACACCATGCAGCCTTGACACCATTGTCATCGATTTGGCATTTCAGAATCACGTCGATGGCTTTATTGAAAGATGTCATACACTTAGTGCGTATGGTTTCGTCTGCAATATTGGTGAAATCGCCCTTGTTGTTATTGATGTCACGCAAGAGTTTCATCACATTGGTGACGAGGTCATCGTTGAAGGTGATGTAGTCTTGGTAACTGCCGTTGCCCGACAGTGGCCAGTATTGTGACCATCCGCCGCATGATTTCTCCGAAGTGAAGATCATATCAAGACCTTTAGTGAAGGCTGTACGGTATTTTTCTATCTTTGTGGCTTGCCATACTTTTGCCAAGAATCGCATCTCCTGTGTTGTTGCCGCATTATCGAGACAGGAATGCTCATCGCGACTAGCCTTCAGGTTTGCTAACTGATCGGGAGTGAGTTTGTGTAGTTGATCATTTTTCATCCATCCTCCCGTCGTCTTCTGTACATCGAGCACAATATCGGCGATGGCTTTAGCCTCATCGGTACCATACCATTCGGCTCCCATTTTTCCGTTGCAGACATCAGCCCATGACAACGTGGTTATATCGGTGGCGTTGACACCTGTACATAGTCCTAGCAACGCAATGACTGTGAGTAAATAGTGCTTCATAGAAAATTATGTTTTAGTAAGTTTGTTGTTTCCTAGTTTGGTTGCAAAGTTACGAATAATATTCTTAAATAAAAGAAAAAGTATGATTTTCTTTGTTATTCAGTCTCTTTTCCCTAACTTTGTGGTTCATTTGAATATAAATATGAACGACTATATTGAGATAAAAGGTGCGCGGGTCAACAATCTTAAGAATATCAATGTGAAGATACCCCGCAACAAACTGATTGTGGTGACTGGAGTCAGTGGCAGTGGTAAATCGTCATTGGCATTTGATACCTTGTATGCTGAAGGTCAGCGTCGCTACGTGGAGAGCTTGTCGAGTTATGCTCGTCAGTTTCTTGGACGTATGAACAAGCCCGAATGTGACTTTATCAAAGGTATTCCGCCTGCCATTGCCATCGAACAGCGTGTGATTTCACGCAATCCTCGTTCTACTGTAGGTACTACCACAGAGATTTACGAATACCTCCGACTGCTGTTTGCCCGAATAGGTAGAACCTACTCGCCGATTAGTGGTCAAGAGGTGAAGAAACATTCCACGGAGGATATCATCGCTTGTACCCAGCAATATGCGGCAGGAACTCGTTTCTTGATTATGGCTCCCGTAGTACTCCCTGAATCGCGTACATTGGGTCAGCAACTTAAAACCTACGTTTATAATGGATATTCGCGCTTGTTTGCCAAGGGCGAACTCTCGCGCATAGACGATTATCTGCAAGCGCATCCAGAAGCAGAAACGGCAACGACCGCTGAGGGTCTATACCTCGTGATAGACCGTATGGCGGTAGATGCCGCCAAAGATGCTGTGTCGCGATTGACAGACTCTACAGAAACAGCCTTCTATGAAGGTAATGGAGAATGTCGGTTGGTGTTCATGCCTTCGATGATTTCCTATGATTTCTCTATGCGTTTTGAAGCGGATGGAATCACCTTTGAAGAACCTAACGACAATATGTTCTCGTTCAACTCTCCAGCCGGAGCCTGTCCTGAATGTCAGGGTTTTGGCAATATCATCGGTATCGACGAACACTTGGTGATTCCTGACACGTCACTGTCGGTTTATGACGGTTGTGTGGTATGCTGGCATGGTGAAAAGATGAAAGCATGGAAAGAGGAATTCTGTCGCAGAGCAGCCCTTGACGATTTTCCTATCTTTGAACCCTATTATAATCTTACACAAAAGCAGAAAAACCAACTCTGGCACGGCTTGCCGTCAGACCGCAAACGTGCTAAGGGAGAACGGGTGTCGATAGATGATTTCTTCCGCATGGTTACAGAAAATCAGTATAAGATACAATACCGTGTGATGTTGAGTCGATACCGTGGAAAAACCACTTGTCCGAAGTGTCACGGATCACGACTGAAGCCCGAAGCCAACTACGTGAAAATAGCAGGCAGAAGCATTAGCGACCTTGTGGAAATGCCCATTGTGCGACTGAAAACATGGTTTGACCAACTCGACCTTGAACCGCAAGATGCACAGATAGGTAAACGCCTTCTGACGGAAATCAACTCCCGTTTGCAGTTTATGCTGGACGTAGGTCTCGGATATCTCACCCTCAACCGCATGTCAAACACGCTGTCGGGCGGTGAGAGCCAACGTATCAATCTCACCACCTCGCTCGGTTCATCGCTCGTAGGATCACTCTATATCCTTGACGAACCCAGTATAGGTCTTCATAGTCGTGATACCGACCGTCTCATCCGTGTGCTCCGCCAGTTACAGGCTCTTGGCAATACCGTAGTCGTGGTGGAACATGATGAAGAGATGATGCGTGCTGCCGATTATATCATCGATATAGGTCCTGATGCAGGCCGACTCGGAGGTGAAATTGTGTTTGAAGGGGAGGTTAAGCACATCAGCGAAAAGGAGTTGGAAGAGAATCCCCACAGTCACACGCTCCGCTATCTGTCTGGTAAAGATACTATTGTTGTGCCTTCTACCCGCAGACCATGGAATCGCAAAATCAATATCAATGGTGCGCGAATGAATAATCTTCGGGGAGTGGATGTGTCCATCCCACTCAATGTGATGACGGTGGTGACGGGAGTCAGTGGAAGTGGAAAATCGAGCCTTATCAAGGGAATCTTTTATCCCGCCCTTAAGCGATTGCTGGGGGATGTGTGCGATGCGCCTGGCGAATTTAGCGGTCTTACCGGAGATATTGATGCAGTGAAACGCGTAGAATTTGTAGATCAGAATCCAATAGGACGATCCACTCGTTCCAATCCAGCCACTTACGTCAAAGCCTATGATGCCATTCGCGAACTCTTTGCTGCCCAGCCATTAGCGCAGCAAATGGGCTTCACAGCGCAGTATTTCTCATTCAACGCAGAAGGCGGACGATGTGAAGAGTGTAAAGGTGCGGGTGTCATCAATGTGGAGATGCAGTTTATGGCAGATCTCGTATTGGAGTGTGAAGCATGTCACGGCCACCGCTTTAAGCGCGATATCTTAGACGTGCGCTTTGAAGGCAAGAATATTGATGAGGTATTGGGAATGACCATTTCAGAGGCCATTCAATTCTTTGGGGAATACAACCAGAAAACTATCGTCAGCCGACTCAAACCGTTGGAGGATGTGGGACTGGGTTACATCAAACTCGGACAAAATTCATCTACGCTATCGGGAGGAGAAAACCAACGTGTGAAATTGGCATACTTCATAGGGCAGGAGAAACAGTCGCCTACGGTGTTCATATTCGACGAACCTACCACTGGTCTTCACTTTCATGACATTAAACGACTGCTCCGTTCTTTCGATGCACTGATCAGTCGAGGCCACAGCGTAGTCATCATCGAACACAACCTTGACGTCATCAAGTGTGCCGACTATATCATAGACCTTGGTCCCGACGGTGGTGACCGTGGTGGTAACCTTGTATGTGCAGGCACACCTGAAGAGGTGGCAACATGTGAAACGAGTGTGACAGGACGTTACCTCAAAGAGAAACTCTAACGCTTGCCCAATTCCCAGAATGCTACAGCCGATGCTGCTGCCACATTGAGTGAATCGACTTGATGGGACATGGGAATACGCACTACGTAATCGGCATCACTCACTACATCGTGGGGGAGGCCGTCTCCCTCTGTTCCCAAAACGATGGCTAGCCGAGGCTCTTCCTTCAGTGTCTCATGGTCTAAAGCTACGGAGTCGTCGGTCAGTGCCATGGCTGCTGTCTTGAATCCATAATCATGAAGTGAACTGATAGGGCCGTCTATCCATGTCCAAGGTACGAGAAACACCGATCCCATTGATACGCGTACCGCTCTGCGGTTGAGCGGGTCACATGAGTTTCTGGTCAACAGCACACCGTCAATGCCCAATGCAGCTGCCGACCGGAATATGGCTCCGATATTAGTGGTATCTACCACGTTATCAATAACAGCCACCCGTCGTGCATCTTGGCAAATGTCTTCCACCTGAGGCATGCTCCATCGCTTCATGGCACACAATACACCTCTTGTCAACGCATAGCCGGTCAGTTCTGTGAGAAGATGGCGTGGTCCCGTATATACTGGCACATCACCTATTGCAGCGATGATGTCACTGGCGTCACCTGTAATATGCCGCTCTTCACAAAGCAATGCTATCGGTTGACAACCTGCCTGTAATGCTACTCTGATGACTTTCGGACTTTCTGCAATGAAAATGCCTTCTTCTGTCTCTTTAACCTGTCGCAGCTGTGCTTCGGTCAACTTACTGAAAAGTTCGATACCTGGATGTGAGAGTGATGTGATGGGGATAATCATGAGTTAGTAATGTCTTTTTGTATTAGACTGCAAAATTACTACTTTCATGGGAAATAATCAAGAAAACGAAGCATGAAATCTTACTAAGACCTTAACCGCAAATCCAATTGGGCGATTGGTGGTTAAGTTTGATGGGAAACATGGCGAACAGCCTGATTTAGAAAACGAGAAACGGCGCGGTGGGCATTCCCCACCGCGCCGTTTCTTAAATATAGGAATACAGATTACTGTTGGGCACGAAGTGCTTCCAATGATTCTTTCAGTGCTGCAATCTTCTCCTCTGAATCGCTCTGCTTCTTGCGCTCCAGGGCAACGACAGCCTCAGGAGCATTGGCCACAAAGCGCTCGTTAGAGAGTTTCTTCATGACGCCTGCCAGGAATCCTTCAAGGTGCTTCAACTGAGCCTCTTGCTTTTCTATCTCGGCAGCAATGTCAATCATGTTGCCAAGAGGAATGGCAAACTCATCAGTTCCTACCATGAAGGCAGCAGCGGTAGTGTCTTTCTCTGCCACAGTATCGATCTCGCTGATATTGGCCATCTTCACAATCACATCGGTGTAAGCTTCGTAATGGTTGATGCCCACTACCTGAAGAACGAGTGCCTCTTTCGGAGCGATATTCTTCTGGTTGCGTACCATGCGTACACCCGACACAATCTGCTTCACCAACTCAATGTCGGCGGCAAGAGCCTTCTCCTGATCCGTGGGGGCATCAAGGTGCAGACTCTCACGCATGATGCTTTCGCCGTTCTTGCGCTCGTAGAGAGCCTGCCACAGTTCTTCTGTGATGAACGGCATGAAGGGGTGAAGCATCTTCAAGAGAATATCGAAGAAATGGAGTGTAGCCTCGTAGGTCTTTTTGTCGATGGGCTGTGCCTCGCCATTGATGTAGGCAGGCTTCACCATTTCCAAGTACCAGCTTGAGAACTCGTCCCAGAAGAGTTTATAGACAGCCATCAGGGCTTCAGAGATGCGGTATTTGGAGAACAGATCCTGCAGTTCCTCGTTGACCTCTTTGAGCTTAGCTTCAAACCATGCTGTTGCAGTCTTGCTGGCCTCGGGTTGTTCAATGTCTGCCACCTGCCATCCTTTTACCAAACGGAAGGCATTCCAGATCTTATTATTGAAATTACGACCCTGTTCGCAGAGAGAGTCATCGAAGAGTATATCATTGCCTGCAGGAGCAGAAAGCATCATTCCCATGCGTACACCGTCAGCACCGTATTTTTCGATGAGTTCGATGGGGTCGGGACTGTTGCCGAGAGATTTCGACATCTTACGACCCAGCTTATCACGCACGATACCTGTGAAATAAACGTGTTTGAACGGCATCTTCCCTACGTATTCATAGCCAGCCATGATCATGCGGGCAACCCAGAAGAAGATAATGTCCGGACCAGTTACAAGGTCGCTCGTGGGATAATAGTAGTTGATTTCTTCATTGCCGGGATTGTTGATACCGTCAAAGAGTGAGATGGGCCACAACCAAGAGGAGAACCATGTGTCGAGGGCATCTTCATCCTGACGTAGGTCAGCATCGGTTATAGTAGCATCTTTCTCCTTGGCCAACTGCAGGGCTTTCTCGCGGGTTTCTGCCACAACGAAATCACCTTGCTCATTATAATAATACGCAGGAATGCGATGACCCCACCAGAGCTGACGGGAGATACACCAGTCTTGGATATTCTCAAGCCAGTTCTTGTAGGTGTTCTTATATTTCTCAGGATAGAACTTGATGTCGTCGTCCATAACGGGAGGCAACGCAATATCTGCAAAATGCTGCATGCGGAGGAACCACTGGAGAGAGAGACGTGGCTCGATGGCGGTGTCTGGGTTGCGCTCAGAGTAGCCCACCTTGTTGGTGTAGTCCTCAATACGCTCCATCAGTCCTGCCTTTTTGAGGTCTTCTGCTATCTTCTTGCGGCAGTCGAAGCGGTCCATACCTACATAGAGTGGAGACTGCTCGGAAATCGTTCCGTCGGCATTGAAGATATCGATGGTCTCAAGATTGTGGGTCTTGCCAAGCATATAGTCGTTGGTGTCGTGGGCAGGAGTAACCTTCAAGCATCCTGTACCAAACTCAATATCCACATATCGGTCTTCGATGACAGGAATCACACGACCTACAAGGGGTACGATGACCTTACGGCCCTTGAGCCATTGGTTCTTCGGGTCTTTCGGGTTGATACACATAGCGGTGTCACCCATGATGGTTTCAGGACGTGTGGTAGCCACAACAGCATAATAGCCTTTGGCATCCTTATGAATGATGTTGCCTTCTGCCAGCAGGGCTTCTTCATTGTCCAGTGAGGTGAGTCCGTCAACATAGTATTTGAGATGGAAGAGATGGCTTTTCTCTTCACGGTAGATAACCTCCTCGGTAGAAAGTGCTGTCAGGGCTTTTGGATCCCAGTTCACCATGCGTAAACCACGATAGATGAGTCCCTTGTTGAAGAGATCCACAAAAACCTTGATGACGCTCTCCGAACGTTTCTCGTCCATGGTGAATGAAGTGCGGTCCCAATCACATGAAGCTCCCAGTCGGCGCAACTGCTTGAGGATGATGCCTCCATGCTCGTCGGTCCATTCCCATGCGTGTTTGAGAAACTCGTCTCGACTCAAATCGTGCTTCTTGATTCCCTGTTCTGCAAGTTTCTTCACCACTTTGGCTTCGGTAGCGATAGAAGCATGGTCGGTTCCAGGAACCCAACATGCATTTTTGCCTTCCATACGAGCACGTCGTACAAGAATATCCTGAATGGTATTGTTCAACATGTGGCCCATGTGCAACACGCCAGTGACATTGGGGGGCGGGATGACAACAGTGTAGGGTTCACGTCCGTCTGGTTTTGAGGCAAACAGCTTGTTGTCCAACCAGTATTGGTACCATTTCGATTCAACCTCTTTTGGGTCGTATTTACTTGCTAATTCCATATTAAATATAATAAATCTTCTTTAATAATGTGCAAAGGTACTAATAAGCAAGGAAAATGCCAAATAAAATTTTGGTTTTTCGCTTGGTTATTAGTACCTTTGCACTATTGTAATTATAATGACAATGCATACAAGAGAAGAAAAAATGGAAGCTTTCGGGCGTATGCTCGATGTTCTCGACACACTTCGGGAAAAATGCCCGTGGGACAAAAAACAGACCAATGAAAGCCTGCGTCCCAATACGATAGAGGAAACTTATGAGTTGTGTGATGCACTCATCAAGGATGATGTGAAAGAGATCTGCAAGGAGCTCGGAGATGTGTTGCTCCATGTGGCTTTCTATGCCAGAATGGGAGAAGAAAAGCAACAATTTGATATAGCCGATGTCTGTAACCATTTGGTTGATAAACTGATATTCCGTCATCCTCATGTCTATCACCCTTCGCAGGTGGGAGCCTCTCATCCCCTGCCATTGCCTTATGGCGAGAATGGTGAAGCCAGCGAATATCAGAAGGCTGACAGTGTAGAAAAGGTGTTGGACAACTGGGAGCAAATCAAACAGAAAGAAAAGGACGGCAACAAAACCGTACTGTCTGGAGTACCTGCCTCGCTGCCTTCCATCATCAAGGCTTATCGCATCCAGGACAAAGCACGCCATGTGGGATTCGACTGGGAAGACCGACAGGATGTGTGGGCAAAGGTGCGTGAAGAACTTACCGAACTGGAAACAGAACTCAAGAAAGAGGATAAACAGCGGTCGGAAGAGGAATTGGGAGACTTTATCTTCTCTGTCATCAATGCTGCCCGACTTTATCATCTCAATCCGGATAATGCCTTGGAACTGACCAACCAGAAATTCATCCGACGCTTCAATTATATTGAGCAACACAGCCTCAAAGTGGGTAAACCGCTCACTGAGATGACGCTGGAGGAAATGGACCAACTTTGGAACGAAGCAAAAGCACAGGAATAATCAACCCAAAAATTTAATAAAATGATGATGTTAACCAAAAGAAATTTGATTCCATTTGCCATGGTAGCCATGGCAATTGTGACTATCTGCAGTTGCGGAGGAAAAGAAAAACGTGTACCTTTTGACAGTGGCGACTCAACAAGTAACGTACTTCAAGACAAGACAGTATATGGTGTCTGTGGAGACGGAACTGCCATGCATACCTTGCAAATCATTACTGACCTCGGAGATACCGTGACCTTTGATATTGCAGCGGCTGTGGATAATAATAAAGTGTTTGGAGGACTCCAGGCGGGCGACAGAATTGCCGTAGTGCCAGGAACTGACAAAAATACAGCGGTCTGTGTCATCAACCAAACTTCATTGCTCGGAAATTGGGTGATGCCCAATCCGCTTGACGGAAGTGATGAAGTGGGCTTCAGCATCAAAGAAGGCGGTGTGGTGGAAGGTATTGAACAGAGTTCCATCATCTACAAAACCTGGCGTTTGTTCAACGGACAACTTGAAGTGGTGAGCGAACGCGAAAGCGGTGGAGGCATCGAAGATATTGCCTTGTATAATATCATCAAACTGACTGCCGACTCTCTCATCATCAAGGATGCTGAGGATATCTTTGAATATGGTCGTCAACAAACTAAGAAAGAACACTCGGATATCAAACTTGAAGAGGCTTCGAGTGAAGACTTTAAAATATAATTGCTGTTCGAAATACTAACCGACTGTTCTCACATGGAACCATTTCGTGTGCATATACTTGGGTGCGGAAGCGCACTGCCTACACTCCGCCACTTTGCCTCATCGCAAGTGGTGGAGATGAGGGGAAAACTGTTTATGGTAGATTGTGGAGAGGGTACTCAGATGCAACTGAGACGCTCACGTATCCGGTTTACCAAAATTTCTGCTGTGTTTATCAGCCATCTCCATGGTGACCATTGCTTCGGACTTATTGGTATGCTGAGCACATTCGGACTCCTGGGACGTACGGCAAAACTCGATGTCTATGGACCTGCACCACTGGGAGATGTGATGCGGCAACAGATGAAGATCTTCTGCCATGATTTCGACTATGAGGTTGTGTTTCATGATGTTGATACCCGACAGCAACAAGTGGTCTATGAAGATCGTTCGCTGACCGTGGAGACTGTTCCCCTCGAACATAGAATGCCGTGCTGTGGCTACCTCTTCCGCGAAAAACCGACCTTGCCGCATATCCGACGCGACGTGCTGGATGCCTACCATATTCCCGTGTCTCAAATCAATAATATCAAGGCGGGAGCTGACTGGGTGAGTGAAGATGGTGAACGGGTGAGCAATAGCCTGCTCGTTGAACCTGCCGATCCTCCTCGTAGCTATGCGTATTGCAGCGACACACGCTATATTCCGAACCTTGCATCGAGAATCAAAGGGGTGAGTGTGCTCTACCATGAGAGCACCTACACAGAGGAATATGTGGCCCTGGCTGAGCAATACATGCACTCCACAGCTCAACAGGCTGCCATGGTGGCACGTGATGCTGAGGCTGGAAAATTGGTGTTGGGACATTATTCTTCAAGGTGTGAAGACGAAAAAATACTGCTTGACGAGGCCAAACAGATTTTCCCTGATTCCATGCTGGCCAACGAGGGATTGACTATTGATGTGGAATAAATCGGTGAAAACAAGAGTGAAAATTTTGATATTTCAAAGAATATTCTTATTTTTGCAACAAATTATAAATAAATAACCGTATCACATGAGGAGATTGCTATTGTTGATAGCACTTTTTGCAACTGCAATGTTGACGCTGCCTGTTCAGGCTGCGAATAGCAACATGGTGTCTGTTGCGCGTGAGGCAGGCAACGAAGAAATCCATATTTCTGTAGCGAAAAATGCTGTTCATGTGATGGGCGCACAAGGCAAGATATTGGAGGTCATTTCATTGATCGGACGCCATGTGATGACTGTTAGAATAGATAGTCCTGCGCAGAAAATCGAACTTAATCTTCCAAAAGGGTGTTACATTATCAAGGTTGGCAAAGTGACAAGAAAAGTCATTCTCTGATTTTCGCAATTCTTTCTCTTGTCATCCTGTTTACAGCTTGTAACGGTCACCATGAGAAACAAGATGTTGAGACAATAAAGAATGTCATCGGAGAAATGAAGTCCGAACAATATGTCATGGATGCGCAAAGCATCAGGAAATATATTGTGGAATCATGCCGGCAATATGCGTCAAGCCGATATAAATTCATGGCACAATACTATGAAAATAATGGGGCGTTACTATGGACTGACCGCTATGGACTGCGACCGCAAGCGGATTCTCTCATTGCCCGATTGCACCAAATAGATGAATATGGCTTTTCTCCACAGGCTTTTCAAATCGATGAAATAGAAGCGGATGCACAACGTGTACGTAACTTGGATTTCGATCAATCACATCCTGCTGGAAAAATATGTGCGAGTCTGGAATATAGACTTTCTAAGGCTTATCTCCGACTTGTCACAGGACAGCGGTATGGCTTCGTCAACCCACACAAGGCTTATGTCTTTCAAACGGCTAAGGCGGATACCACAGGGACAATGAGAGGGAAGATGACGTTGCTCTACGACTTACCTGTTGAATACCCTTCCGCTGAGTTCTATCAACAGGCATTCAATGAGGTCCTTGCCAATAGGGTGGGTGAGGAGATGGATAGAAACGAACCGACTGATCCGCTCTATAAAGAACTCAAAAGGAGACTCCACGATGCGAAAGGACCTGACCGGCGCCGTATCTTGGTCAATATGGAGCGTTGCAGATGGCGCAAAGCACACGAAGTTTCTCTGAGCGGACGTCGTGTGGTGGTAAACATACCGGCATTCGAACTTTATGCTTACCAGGAGAACCAATGCCTCTCCATGCGCATAGGCTGTGGAACAAGCGAAACACGTACACCTCTGCTTTCTAGCGAAATCACCTATTTCCAAGTCAACCCCGAATGGGGCATCCCGCAAAGCATCATCAATAAGGATGTGGCACGACACGCAGGAGATAGTAGCTATTTTGCAAAACATAGATACCGCATCATTGAACGGGCTACAGGAAAACATATAGATGCCCGATTCGTGACCCGACAGATGCTGACCAATGGTATATGTCGCGTTGCACAGGAGGGTGGACCTGGCAATGCCATGGGACGTATCGTATTCCGATTTAAAAATAACTATTCGGTCTATCTGCACGACACGTCATCACCGGGCTTCTTTGCCAATGCCGTCAGAATGGTGTCACACGGATGTGTGAGGATACAGAAACCATTTGAGTTCGCGCAATACCTGCTCGAAGATGCTGATGAATGGACGCTGGAACGCATACGTATCTCTATGGGAATCCGACCCGAGACACAACGTGGACGTGACTACATCCGGAAACACCCGTTGCTGGAGGAGAAAACCTATCGTCTGGTGTCTGTCATGCGACTGCCACACCCCGTACCCATATACATTGTGTATTATACAATCTACCCCGATGCAAAGGGACAGCTTCAATACTATCCTGACGTCTATGCTTATGATGATGCGATCTGGAATGAAATAAAAACGATATCATGAGTCAGGAGAAATTCAACGAAAAACAACTCGTAGAACTTCTCAAACGACCTGAAACAAGACGTAAGGCTTTTGAGATTGTGGTACGCCAATATAGCGAAACGCTCTATTGGAAGGTGAGACGTATGGTCCTCACACATGATGATGCTGACGATGTGATGCAGAACGTGATGCTGAAAGCATGGACAAATATCGACTCTTTCCAACAACAGTCACTCCTTTCTACATGGCTTTACCGTATTGCCATCAACGAGAGTCTTAACTTCATCAGAAGCCAACGCAATAAAGCGGTGAATATCGATGCTGACAAACAAGCAGAACTGGCTGATAGACTCATGGCTGACCCTTATTTCGATGGAGACGAAACAGCTGCGCAACTCCAACAGGCTATTGCCTCGCTCCCTGATGTGCAACGCACCGTTTTCAACCTGCGCTATTATGACAATATGAAATATAGCGAGATGAGCCAACTCCTCGATACAACTGAAGGGGCGCTGAAAGCGTCTTATCATATTGCAGTGAAGAAGATCACCGAGTTTTTCAATCAGAAGGATTAAACCTTTTGCGCCATTATACGTCAAACAAAAAAAAGAAACAATGAACGAAGAGAAATATATACACCAGCAAATGAAAGGAAAACAACCTTTCAAAGTGCCAGAAGGATATTTCGACGATTTGGCAATGAGAATCATGACAAATCTACCCGATGCTGAACAACATGGTGCTACACCTACTGTTGCTGTTCATCAACATCGGACGGTAAGATTATGGATATCGGCTGCTGCGGCTTGTCTCGCTGTCATGGTAGTAGCTACCGCTCTCCTTTTCCAACAGGATTCTCCGCAACATGTCTATAAGGTGCAAGCTGCAGAAATGTCTGGCGATAGATTTGTTGATGAGGCTGCCGACTATGCCATGATTGATAATACTGACATCTATGCCTATCTTGAAGATAATTGATGACCCACAAAATCCTGCAACAATGAAGACTAAGTTTCACACCATACTGTTAATGATCGTCATGGCTATGATGACGTCAGTAGCCTGGGCTCAAAACAACCAAAAGTTCTCTCCAAAACAATTCGATGCAGAACTCACGGCATACGTGATAAAGAAAGCGCACCTCACACCGCAAGAGGCTGATAGACTCATCCCTTTGATGAAACAGATGCACAGCCGCCAACGAACGGTGTATGTAAGAATAAGAAATACGCACAAGACGCTACGCGAACACCCTAACGACAACGAGGCTTGCCGTAAGGCTTTGATAGAGCGCGACAAACTGAATATTGAACTCAAAACCATCGAACAGAAATTCCATAACAAGATGATGCGGGTGGTTCCTGCCAGCAAAGTCCTTGCTGCCGTTGAGGCTGAAGACCGCTTCTTCCGTCATGCCATGAAACAATGGAAAAATCGTCCACCAAAGAAATAACGCTTCACCGTCACACGGATTTTTTTTCCCACCATGTGCGCTTCCTTTTAACGTCACACAGATATTCTGGAACAGTGAGAGCAGAGGGAAAGCGAACGTTTTCGTTAAGCCAAATGAAGCAGAATTAAGTTCACTTAAACTCTGCCATGGCGAGAAAAGGTGCCATAAAATGGAGCTCTCACTCTGTCTTCGCTACTCCAAAACATCTTGCCGTAGGCAACTAAAATAATCCACGGATCACACGGAGAACACGGAAAAAGATTATAGTTAAAGATTTTCTTTAAGATTATGGTTAGGATGTCGAGCCTGTAAGGCGATCCCCATAAAACCCCTTCCCAGAAGCGAGGTATTCGAGCGCATTATAGTCAAAGATTTTAGTTAAAGATTATGTTGTAGCTGCCTACCTGAGTGATAGATTATTTCTGGCCATAGGCCATATTTTTATTAAAGATTTCCCCCAAAGATTTCTTGCGAAGCAACTTCCAAAATAATTCCGTGTCCTCCGTGTGCTCCGTGGATAAAATTCCGATGATCCGTGTCCTCCGTGTGCTCCGTGGATAAATCCCGATGATCCGATGATTGATTTCTGTGACAACATAAAAGATGCGCCCAAGTATATCACCCGGACGCATCATCATTATTCTCAAATTATTATTTTGTAAACCGTACAACAGCAACAGGACGGAGAATTGCTTTATTAGTAGTTAGACTTAAATCTCTCTTAACTTTAGAGCTGAGTAGATACCCTCTAATCGTTCCGTTGTCATCATAAAAATAATCCTCATTATTCACTAACTTAGGTTCCGGAATTTTTTGATTTATTATACCTGTTCCTGTCGAATAAATAGCATCCATTTCTGCTTCATTAGGCAAGTGCCAACCAGTTATTTCATTTTCTGATGCGATTTCCGACAA
The DNA here is from genome assembly GCF_002251405.1 of Prevotella sp. P4-98. NCBI lineage: Bacteria > Pseudomonadati > Bacteroidota > Bacteroidia > Bacteroidales > Prevotellaceae > Prevotella > Prevotella sp. P4-98. Next base: position 15,874 of record NZ_NPJC01000070.1, read on the forward strand.
TTTAGAATTGATGGAATTACGAGCTTCTTCTTGACTCATCGAACCATTACATACATCAGAATACTGATTCGGATGCAACAGCAATACCTTGATAGCATTACTTTCTTCGGTGCGACTCAATACATAACACCCTTTATAAAGGGTACCAACCTCAGGAGCTGTTTCATTGATAGTAGGACCAGATCCTCCATCCTGAGTATTGGTCTCATCGAAGTTAAAGACGATATCCTCAGTACCCTGCCATGTAGCCCCCGTGATAGTACCCGTCACATGAAAATTTTGTTTCTCAGTATAGGTAGCATTAATATGATATAGATAGTTGCTTTTCCATTTATCGGTCAACTGATAGGTATAACCTTTAGCATTTCCATTCGTTGTCATACTAATCTTCACAGAGGCAGATGCAGCAACATCAAACAACACGTGTCTTGGTGTTTTCAACTCCCATGTACCCGATTCCGTACCAGATTTTTCCAGTGTGATCACTTCAATATTCACATCTTTCATTGTACCGTCAAAAGTCATACTCTTACACGTCTTCGACAGCGTCACACTCACAGCAGTGACATCGTCAGGAACCTGTTTGATGACGATAGATTCAATCTTCGACACACAGCGATTCATCGACAGGTTGATAGTGTTAGCTTCCCCTTTCGTCGTAGTCACCGAACTTTTAGCCATCATCAAGTCCCCATGCTCTTGTCCGTCTTGCAAGGTAATCACAGACGCAAGTGTAGCCTCTTTCACACTGGGCAACGTATATTTCCCCTCTGCCACACCTCCGAAGGCATACACATCATACACACCTTCTACCAAGTCATAGACAACACTCGCGTCAGCAGATTCGATACGCCGAAAGTCAATACACGCCTTGTTGGCATCAAACAGATAAACAGCCACAGGATACGCCACTTCTTCAGCCCCACTCTCCGAGCGAGTGGTAACAGTCAAACTACTTTCTGGGTTAACCGGGGTTACCTCAGAGAATTCTTTTTCACAGGATGTCAAGAGGGTCATTGACACCACAGTCATGACAATACTCACGACCAATTGAATGTTCTTTTTCATTGTTTAGTTTTATGTTTTGTTGTTATTGGTTCTTCATCGCCTTTTTTTTATTAATCAGACAAAAGTACAAAAAATCACAGAAACAAAGAAAGAAAATTAAAGGAAAATCAAAAAAATCCACGGATCACACGGAGAACACGGAGTGTTTAGTTTAAAGGTTATAGTTTAAAGGTTATAGTTTAAAGGTTATAGGTAGTGGTTAGCGTTAAGGTTATAGTTTAAAGTTTAGAGATTCCAGTTAAAGATTTTTGTTAAGATTTTAGTTTAGATTTCGAGCATCTCCGATGCGATCCATAATAAAACCCTTCCCAAAAGCGAGGAACTCGAGCGCATTTTTGTCAAAGATTATAGTTGAAGATTATATTTAACGTGAGTTCGACGAATTAGAATAAGGTCAATTGTCTATCAATAGTCCTTTGAACGGCAATTGTAGGTTTCTTAGGAAAGAAGCAATATGCTGCCAAAGCTCCAAGAGTATTGACAATGAAGTTG
>NZ_NPJC01000071.1:0-541 GCF_002251405.1 Prevotella sp. P4-98
GTCATGATCCACTTGGCAGGTACGGAGATGAATCTGAAGACAAAAGCCTTTATGCGACTCGTTTTCTTGAGCCCAAAAGCCTTGGTGTCAAGCCTGCTCATGATGGTCTTGTAGAAATTGTGTATCAATGCAGTAAGCAGAAGAAAGACAGTATTCTCCGCCATGAATGACTTGGGGAGCCTGCTCCAACCGAATCCGTTGTTCATGTCGTCAAAGATACGTTCCTTGCCGCCACGCAGATTGTAGAATTCAACAATGTCCCTTGTCGATGACTTGTAATCGTTGGTCAGAATACAACGGTAAGTGTATTCGCCTTCCCACAGGTCAAGGTCGCCACTGTTGCGTCTTTGTCTCTGGATGACAAGACGATAGCACTTGCCTTCCCATTTCTCAACGAGAATGGAATTGAGTTCGAACTGGATGCCGTTAATCTCCTCCGTCTTCCATCCTCTCAGAGCAAAGATGTCATTGTAGAGCGAACTGCATCGGTTGGCACGGATGTAGAAATGTTTGCAATGCTTCTCTATCTCACTGACGATTT
>NZ_NPJC01000072.1:0-667 GCF_002251405.1 Prevotella sp. P4-98
CCTTCGAGTACTATCCAGAGGGAACGCTGGCAAAAGCAGTGTCTTACGATGCCGACAACAGGAGCACAGCCGTATTCACCGACCTGCTCGGGAGGAAGATTATGGAGCGCACCGCAGCAGGAGATACCTATTATGTATATAACGACCTCGGCCAGCTGCGCTTCGTGCTCACACCTGCATTCAACAAAATATCGCAGGAAAAGACAATATATGCATACGAATATCGTTATGACAATAGAGGGCGGGTGGTATGGAAGAAACTGCCCGGGGCGGAATGCGTGCAGTACTGGTACGACAGTGCCGACCGCATGGCGTACATGAGAGACACCGCTCTGGGAAACCGCTACCGCTTCTGCCTGTACGACCGCTTCGGAAGGCTGTGCGTGCAGGGCACATGCAGCGACGGAAACCGCGACGGGTCGGTGCTCTCCGCTACATCATACACGAGCGGATCAGGGGGTGTCTGCAGCACAGGCTACTCCGCACCGTACAGCATCAGCGACCCGCAACTCGAGATAGTCAACTACTACGACACCTATGAATTCATCGGCAACAACCTTACAAGCGCGATGCCTGCATTAACCATTGGACAGGAACAGAGACAGCACGCCATCGGCTACCTTACGGGACAGGTGGTGTACGCTACCGGCGGCGAGGCCCTCGGCAC
>NZ_NPJC01000073.1:0-23070 GCF_002251405.1 Prevotella sp. P4-98
TCCTAAAAATCGACGGTTCGTAAATTCACCCAAGACTGTACTCATAAAAAGTAAGTCTCGCTTCTTGTACTACTACTTCTCTGTTTTATGTAAATCTTTCAAAGAACTCTTCCTTCAGTGCTTGTCAGGTGTTGTATTCCTGAAAGCGGATGCAAAGGTACGGCTTTTTTCTGAACTACCAAACTTTTTCGAGAAAAAAATGCAGATTGCATGAAACTTTTTTGCAGAGATTGATTTCTGTCAAGCCGCAAAACGGGAACTCCTTATTTATTATATATAAAGGACGTGTGGATGCGCACAAATCTTTTTCTTCATTTCCGATGGCTGAAAAAAGCACCCGAAACGCACCAATGCCGCTATTCCTGAATTCCGTTTTTAGAGGGAAGCTTTGCGGAAATGTGCAAAGAACGGGGGAAATTGATTTTTGCAAGGTCACTATTTGAGTCAATAAAGGACTATTATGGTTGCGATGGGGAGTTGGGATAAAAAGCACCCCCAAGAACAATTTCGCTCTTGGGGGCAGTTTTTCTTTATATCACAACGAGACTACTCGAATATATCTTCTATGTTTCCACCGGCATTGAAAGTTGCATCCAAACCACTTTCATCCATTTTGCATGGATTGTAACCTGGTGGCAGATCGAACACGGCTTCGGGTGAATAGCCTAAGCGCTTGTCTGCATAAACACTTTTCATGAAATAAGCCCAAATGGGGAGTGCACCTGATGCACCCTGGCCGATACTGGTCATGGAAAAGTGAATGTCGCGATCATCGCCTCCTACCCAACAGCCGCTAACGAGGTTGGGAGTAATGCCCATAAACCATGCGTCGCTATTATTGTTGGTGGTTCCGGTCTTTCCTCCGACTTCTCCCGTGATATTATACATATAGCGTAATCGTCCACCGGTACCTCCATCAATAACTGCTTTAAGCATATAGAGCATTTTGTGGGCGCTTTCTTCGCTTATGACCTCGTTCATGCGTGGTCGGAACTGTGCCACGACATTGCCTTCATTATCTTCAATGCGTGTTACGAGAAGTGGTGCGGTGCGGATGCCGTGATTGACGAATGCAGTATATGCGCTAACCATTTCTGCCACTGTAATATCGCATGGACCGAGGCAGAGCGACATGGATGGGTGTATTTCCGGATTATTGATGCCATATTCTCGCAACAGGGTTACGAATGCCTGCGGATTGAGTTTACTCATGAGATAAGCCGAAATCCAGTTGTTCGACTGCTGCAATCCCCATTTAAGCGTGACCATTTCGCCATAACGGGAATGGCTGCTATTGCGTGGAGTCCACGGTTTTCCTGCCACCATATAGGTTTGTTGGACATTCGGTGCGAGGTCGCATGGCGAGAATCCATTTTCCATAGCGAGTGAATAGAGGAATGGTTTGATGGTAGAGCCCACCTGTCGTCGTCCTTCCATACACATATCGTATGCGAAATGTGTGAAATTGAGTCCACCTACATAGGCTTTTACGGCTCCGTTTTGGGGGCACATGCTCATGAATCCGCAACGCAGGAACGACTTATAATAGCGTATGGAGTCAAGCGGTGTCATGATAGTATCAACTTCTCCATGATAGGTGAATACCGACATTTCTGTTTTGGTATTGAACGACTTTCGTATCTGTTCCTCAGTAGCTCCCGACTCTTTTAGCACGCGATATCGTTCGCATTGGCGTACGGAGCGCATCAGGATTTTGTTGACTTGCTCCATGGTAAGGTTACCGGAATACGGTGCACTCTTCTTTCCCTTTATCTCGCGGTTGAATGCGGGTTGCAGATATTTTACAACATGTTTATATACGGCCTGTTCGGCATATTCCTGCATACGCGAATCGATAGTGGTATAGACACGTAGTCCGTCAGAATAGAGATTGTACGTTTCACCGTTTTTCTTTCTATTCTTATTGCACCATCCGTAGAGTGGATCGTTCTCCCAGTTGATAGAATCCTGATGGAAGCGTACCATGTTCCATGATGGATAGTCGGAGCGCTCTGGTCTTTTGGCCATCATGTAGCGGCGTAGGTAATCGCGGAAATATACGGCGACGCCATCTTTATGGTCGTTGACATGGAAATTGAGTTTGAGCGGTTCTGCAGTATATCGTGCACACTCTTCTTCTGAGAGGTATCCTGCTTTCTCCATCTGTGAAAGTACTACGTTTCGGCGTTCGGTACAACGGTCGGGATGGCGCACAGGATTGAAATAGGATGGGTTTTTGCAAAGTCCGATGAGTACTGCCGCCTCGTTGACAGTAAGGTCTTTTGGTTCTTTACCAAAATATGTACTTGCCGCGGTTTTGATGCCCACGGCATTGTGTAGGAAGTCGAAATAGTTGAGATACATGGAAATAATCTCGTCTTTGGTATAGTTGCGTTCCAACTGTACGGCGATAACCCATTCGATGGGTTTCTGGAGCAGACGTTCGATTACACTATGTGCGGTAGATGAATAGAGCTGTTTGGCGAGTTGCTGTGTAATAGTCGAACCACCTCCGGCACTCTTGTGTCCAAGTAGTCCGCGCTTGACTATGGCGCGTCCGAGTGCGAAGAAATCGATTCCAGAATGTTCATAGAATCGCACATCTTCGGTAGCCACCAGTGCTTGGACCAGTGCTGGTGCGAGTTGTGAATAATCTACGAGGATACGGTTTTCACGGTTGTAATTCCATGTTCCCATAATTTTTCCATCGGCACTATATATCTGTGTGGCATAGCGATTGATAGGGTTTTGGAGTTCTTCGATGGGTGGCATATAACCAATCCATCCTTTCGCAATGGCCCAGAAAGCCACTACAGCGGTCAGAACCGATGCTCCAAGGAAAGCCCATAGGCATCGCACAAATATCTTTCTCATTATCAGTTAGTGGTGTTTTTATATTTCTGTGCAAATGTACTGCTTTTTGTTGAAATACGGAAACTTTTCGGTCAATAATCAGCAATACGGCACTTCCAAGGTCGGAAGCGCCGTATTCATCAATCAGAACATTTGTCATTATTTCCAGTTAAACCTTAGTCCCATGGTGAGTCCAAATCCGAAAGGATGTTCCTGATAATAGGTAGGTATCTTTGACCCGTTGTCGAAATGATAATTGACCGTTGGTTCTGCATAGATACTAAACTGCCGGTCGATCATGAATTCGCCTCCGAGTCCACCGTCTATTGACAGTTGGAGTGGACGTATGGTAACTTTTTCACTGGACATGGGGTAGCTTTCACTGTCAGGGTTTGATGTGGCGCATCGGCGTCCACTAACCATTTTCTCGACTGTGCCGCCTGCTTTGGCATAGAAGTGCAAGCGTCTGCTATTCCACAGCGTATAGTTGACATGAAGCGGGATTCCCACATAGTGCAGTTTCTGCTCCATCTGTTGAACATAATGCACGCTCTCTCTGGTGAAATCTGCCGTAAGGCGAGTGTATGAGAGTCCTGCCTCGACACTCCACCGATTGTTGATATAATAACGCATAGATACTCCAAAGCGCAATGGGAAGTGGTGTTTATAGTGTTCCTTTGGTGTAGCCGAAGCCAGTTCGATAGGTCGTAATATATCTGGACCTTTCGCCCCAAAAACCTGAGTATCAGCAGGTGGCGTTACGTCGTACACGACAAGTTCTCCCCCTTTGTTGCCATCATTAGAGAATCCGTTGGAGAAGAATGCCTGCGCCGTGAGACGTTGGCTGTCACCATAAGCATCGTTGCCATGGGTATGTGAGAGATATTCAGATGCCTTCCGCTCACGTCCCGATACATTGGCAAGCGTGAGGCGGTTGGTTTTCGATGTGACCGGTTGAGTCTGCTCGTCGGCAGGGTTCGAGGCTGTTGCAGCAATCGTTTCAGTTGTTTCAGTTACAGCTTTGGCTGTTGTTTCGTCTGTCGCTGCCACAGCCAACGAGGATTGTTCTGTGTTTTCCACATCCACACGTTCGTCGGTTGTTAATATCCGTCGGGATTCCTTCGGCAACCGTTCGGCTTTCTGCGAATGTTGTTCGGACAGAGAAGCCAACAAGGGTTGACTGTCTGACAGAAGCTGCTTTTCTGTTTTTGCTGACAGCTGAACGCCTTGTTTTTCTGTACCGACAGAAGTCTGAATACTGGACTGCTGCGGGTTGAGGTGCGCTGGATTCCACAACAAACTGACTGCCACGCCAACACACAGGATGCCTACTGCCGCCACAGCTATCCATCGTTGACGGTAGAATACAACTTTCTTGGCTGGGCGCTGCTGTGCTGCCACGACTTGCTCCAACTCATCCCATGACAGGAGGGGAGCTGGCTGCTGATAGTCAGCCATCTTGTCTTGCAATTTTTTTCTCCACTGTTCTTTCATAGAATCTATTGTTGGGTGTTTGTATATTGTCTTATCATTTGTGCCAGCAGATTTTTCGCTCTGCTGAGTTGCGATGCCGAAGAGTCTTTCTTGATGCCCAGCAGTTGGGCTATTTCCTGATGGCTTTTGCGTTCGAAGACGTAGAGGTTGAATACCGTTCGGTATCCCGTTGGCAACCTTCTGACCATCTGTTGTATGACATCGGGGGGAATGTCGTTGACAGGCGGATCGTCTTCTTCCGGCACATCAGCCACGTCCCAGTCTATTGTCTGCCATTCGCGTCGTTTTTCTTCGCGCAGATAGCGTAACGCTTGAGTTACCACTATCTTGGTGGCCCATGCTCGGAGCGACCCTTCGCCACGATACTTAAAATCGGAAACATGGGTCAAGAGCTGCACCATACTGTCTTGCATCACATCTTTCAGACTTTCGCTATCAGTAATATAGCGCGCGCATACGGCAGTTAGCAGTCCACCATAACGGTCGTAGAACACCCTCATCGCTGCGGCATTGCCACAGCGAAGTTGTTCGGCCAACTGCTGTTCGTCTGTATCAGTATAGTGCTTCACGATGTTTTCGTTTCTATCGTTATAAAGTGCAAAAGTGGGAAAAACTTGCATAACTGCAATGGTTATTTTTGTTAAAAGACGTTAACTTATAGATTTTCCATGCAAGTTTTCCGCAACGGCAGTCTTTATGTTGACGGAAAGAGGCACCACGATGGTGTTCTATCGCCAAAGAATTTAGTAACAAAACAAATAACAGAAAAGACATGACAACAAAGAAAATTATCACTATGCTGATGGGTTGCATGGCCGCCTTTACCTTTGTGGCTTGCAACAGCGACGATGAACCCGCACGTCTGACACCTGCTGAGATTGCTCAGCGCTACGATGTTATCAAGGGTGTACACGACGGAATGATGGTTTATGCACTTTCGGGCGAAGGCACTTCAAACTACAAGACCGATACTCTTGATGTAAAAATCGACATGTACAGCGACTCTGCTTTCGTAATAAAGAACATTCCTCCCAAGGCTTTCACCGTTAATCTGCCCGATGGCGATCTGAAGACAGCTATGGTGAATGCACAGCCTGTGGATCTGAAGTGTGTATATGGCTTCATGCCTTCTACTCAGATTCAGTTTCTGTTGAACCCCTCTACCATGGAATACCATCTTACCTACGGCGACAAGCCTCACAAGGTTAGAGTAGCATTCTACATCAACAACTATAGTTCGTATGGTCTTTGGGATTCAAGAAAGAACCTGATGTACATGCAGATGGTTGTGGCTGGTGTATTTGAAGACGATAGCAACACCAACAAACTGTCGAAAAACCAGGTTGGTCTGATGTTCTATACCAAGAAGAAATAAAACTCATCACTAATACTGAAAAACTTACACTGTTGTCACCGGTCGCAGACACGAATCTGCTGATCGGTGACTTTTTTTGTAGCCCGTCATATTCCCATGCAGGCCAAATACATCCAAAACGACCAGTCAATCCCCCATCTACCTATCCATCGAGGCAAAGACCGGCAAGCTGCCCTGTCACCTACATACAACCCCAATCCATCAATCGGGCAAGTGGATATGATCAATATCATGCAGAAATACCAAAGAAGAAAAAGATGAAAAAAAAGATGGAAGAAACGATGGATAACTCATCTTTAATATGTAACTTTGCACACATGAATATAAAAGAACTACAAGGAAAACGCATTGCCGTGCTGCTCTCAGGAGGAGTAGATAGTTCGGTAGTGCTCCACCAACTGGCTCAGCAAGGATTGCACCCCGATTGCTTCTACATCAAAATCGGTCCTGAAGAGGAAGAAGAATGGGATTGTTCGTCGGAAGAAGACTTAGAAATGGCCACAGCCGTAAGCCATAAATACGGTTGTAAACTCGAAGTAATAGACTGTCACAAAGAATACTGGGAACAAGTGACCACCTACACCATGGATAAAGTAAAGGCAGGACTGACACCCAACCCCGACGTGATGTGCAACAGACTCATCAAGTTTGGAGCCTTCCACGACAAGCGTGGCAAGGACTATGACCTTATCGCAACAGGTCACTATGCACAGACAGAAATAGACAGCGAAGGAAGAAAATGGCTCACCACAAGTCCCGATCCGGTAAAAGACCAAACAGATTTTCTTGCACAGATATATGACTGGCAATTGAAAAAGGCACTCTTCCCCATTGGACACATGATGAAGGAAGAGGTGCGCGAAATTGCAGAAAGAGAACATCTGGTAAACGCAAAGCGCAAAGACTCACAAGGCATCTGCTTCTTAGGTAAGATCAACTACAACGACTACATACGCAGATACCTCGGAGAAAAGCCAGGCGAAGTGGTCGAACTGGAAACAGGAAAGCGCATCGGACAGCACCAAGGACTATGGTTTCACACCATCGGACAGCGCCACGGACTGGGTTTCGGAGGCGGACCATGGTTTGTGGTTAAGAAAGACGTAGCAGAAAACATACTCTATGTCAGCCACGGATACGATCCCAAGACTGCATACAAGCAGGATTTCAGAGTGCATGATTTCCATCATCTCACACTCCCACTCGATCCACAGCAGACCCATATTACCTTCAAGATACGTCATACACCAGAATACCATCCCGCCACTATCGAGCATGAAGGCGAAGGACAATTCACCGTACACTCCACACAACCCATCCACGGAGTGGCACCAGGACAATTCTGCGTTATCTACGACGAACAGCACCACCGCTGCTTGGGATCGGGAGAGATAACCGTATGAAAATAAATCGACGAGAATGTTTTGCTATTCGTCACTTTTAATGTAACTTTGCAAATTATGATACAACCCTCCATCGACAATACAACATGGAAAGAAAACGTCATCCTGGTTGATGCAGACTATATCGACAGGGTGACATTCGATCTTATCGTCAACTTTGAACGCATGATTGGGCGCCAAATACCCAAAGCCGACATGGCAAAATGGATTGACTGCATCGCACTCGACGGCGGCATGCGCGAGGGAAAACACGAGACTCAGGTCATACTGATACACGGCAAAAACAAAAAAGGCATGGATAACTTCATGCCTTCAACATTCGACAGAGAACTTGATGGAAAAGCCTTCAGCGATTCGCTCGGCGAATTTCAAATCAGTTGCGTAACCGTAGAAGAACTCGTTTCGGCAGAAGAACTCTTCACCGATGCCATGCAAATCATCGCAAATAGCGCCGACGTGAAACGAATGATGATTATCCCTGATGCTGAAAAAAACATCGAACAGGTGAAACAGGGACTCCGACATGCCGACCCCGAAAAGCACATTACCGTGTTTAGCATGCAACCCATAGCCGGAGGAAACTTCCGACAGGAAATACTCGGATACTCGCTCATGGCAGCACTCGGCATTAGGGGAGACGAAATAAAACCCTGAAACGATAATATAACTAGAAAATTATAAAAACAATAATAAAAATAAGAAAATGGGAAAAGTACTGATGATTGGTGCAGGTGGTGTGGCCACCGTAGCCGCATTTAAAATCGCACAGAATACCGACGTGTTCACCGACTTCATGATCGCATCAAGACGAAAGGAGAAATGCGACCAGATAGTAGAAGCCATCCACAAAAAAGGATACACCATGCCCATCAAAACCGCACAAGTAGATGCAGACGATGTGGAACAACTCAAAGCGCTATTCAACGACTACCAGCCCGAACTGGTCATCAACCTCGCACTGCCATACCAAGACCTCACCATCATGGAAGCATGTCTGGCTTGCGGATGCAACTATCTGGACACAGCCAACTACGAGCCAAAGGATGAAGCTCACTTCGAATACTCATGGCAATGGGCCTATAAAGAACGATTCGAACAAGCTGGACTATGCGCTATACTCGGTTGCGGATTCGACCCAGGTGTCAGCGGCATCTACACCGCTTATGCAGCTAAGCATCATTTCGACGAGATGACACAACTCGACATCGTCGATTGCAACGCAGGAAACCACCACAAAGCATTCGCAACCAACTTCAATCCAGAAATCAATATCCGCGAAATAACCCAAAAGGGACTCTACTACGAAAACGGAGAATGGAAAGAAACTGATCCTCTGTCAGTACACAAAGCACTCACCTACCCCAACATAGGACCACGTGAGAGCTATCTCATGCACCACGAAGAACTGGAGTCACTCGTCAAAAACTACCCATCAATCAAGTTGGCACGCTTCTGGATGACCTTCGGACAGCAATATCTCAACTATCTCGATGTGATTCAGAACATTGGCATGAGCAGAATCGATGAAATAGAATATGAAGCTCCACTGGCTGACGGAACAGGTACGGCAAAGGTAAAAATCGTTCCTCTGCAATTCCTCAAAGCCGTTTTGCCCAATCCACAAGATCTCGGAGAAAACTATGAAGGAGAGACTTCCATCGGATGCCGCATCAAAGGAACTAAAGACGGCAAACAGCGCACATACTACGTATATAACAACTGCTCACACCAGGCAGCCTACGAAGAGACTGGCATGCAGGGCGTAAGCTACACCACTGGTGTGCCTGCCATGATTGGCGCCATGATGTTCCTCAAAGGAATATGGAAGAAACCAGGCGTTTGGAACGTGGAAGAGTTTGATCCAGATCCTTTCATGGAACAACTCAACACACAAGGACTGCCTTGGCATGAAGTGTTTGACGGAGACTTAGAACTCTAATCCACAAACACTACACCTATTTTATAATATTTACATTTATTGATACAGAAACCTACCATGGCAAAAAAAGAAAACGAAAACGAGACCATCAACGCGCAAAGCGAAAAGATGAAGGCCCTGCAAGCGGCCATGTCGAAAATAGAAAAAGAATACGGAAAAGGCTCCATCATGCGAATGGGTGACGAACAAATAGAGAATGTAGATGTCATACCAACAGGAAGCCTCAACCTCGACCTCGCACTCGGAGTGGGAGGATATCCACGCGGTAGAATCATTGAAATCTATGGTCCGGAATCTTCTGGTAAGACCACACTGGCCATACACGCCATTGCTGAAGCACAAAAGGCAGGCGGCATCGCTGCATTCATCGATGCAGAACATGCCTTCGACAGATTCTATGCGCAGAAACTGGGAGTAGATATCGACAACCTCTGGATATCACAACCCGACAACGGAGAGCAAGCACTTGAGATTGCCGACCAGCTCATACGATCATCTGCTATTGATATATTGGTGGTCGATTCAGTAGCTGCACTCACTCCGAAAAAGGAAATTGAAGGAGACATGGGTGACTCGGCTGTAGGACTGCATGCGCGTCTGATGAGTCAGGCACTACGCAAACTCACAGCCACCATCGCTAAAACAAACACCACATGTATCTTCATCAACCAGTTGCGAGAAAAAATCGGAGTCATGTTTGGTAACCCCGAAACAACTACTGGTGGTAATGCGCTGAAGTTCTACGCTTCTGTAAGACTCGATATCCGCCGCGTCAGCCCCATCAAAGAGGGTGACCAAGTCATCGGAAACCAAGTGCGCGTAAAGGTAGTGAAAAATAAAGTAGCTCCCCCATTCCGTAAAGCTGAGTTTGAAATAACCTTTGGCGAAGGAATATCGAAAGTAGGCGAAATACTCGATCTCGGCGTACAATACAACATCATACAGAAGAGCGGATCATGGTTCAGCTACGACGGACAAAAGCTCGGACAAGGACGTGATGCTGTCAAACAACTGATGAAAGACAACCCCGAACTCTGCGAAGAACTTGAAGCTAAGGTTGTTGAAACCATCAAAAACGAAGAGTAATACACAGATCACATAGATGAAAAGGCGCATCGGAAATATCCGATGCGCCTTTTATCATAGTCCCGTCTCTGGACCATATATACAATCCGAGATTATCTGCGACGACGGGTATGAGTCTTAACAGGAGTTTTACCAGAGCCTTCCGAGAAAAGATACCCGAAATAATCTTCCTTCTGACCATCTATATCACCTGTCACATTTTCATTCTTAAAAGTCACATTCTTCGTATAAAGGCGACCTGTAACAGTTTCGGAAAGTGTCAAAGTGACATACCGGCTATTACGCACAGGACGCATACCGTCAATGCGGAAAGTGGTTTCCTTGGCCATTGTCACCACACGACTACCCGCACCATTGCGGATAACCTTCATGGTAGTAGGATACTTCAAATGAACTGTTTTGTTCATATATTGGGCATAATCACCCAAAGAAGCTGACTGCTGGCGCTCGTCTTCTTCCTCAAAAGTAAACGAACCGTAGAACAGATGTTTGGCATTGTCAACAATAAACTCATCATCGCGCATACCACAATTGGTTTTGCTCATGGCCACATTCTGGAAGAATTCACTGCCATCCTTACCCTCAACGATAATCTTTACAGGGAACGAGCGAGTTCCAACACCAACGGCAACAACCTTCACTTTCTGTCCCTTCTCTACCTTCACCAAATCAGCAGCATCGCTTTCATAATCGGTATCAACATAATAATCAGTAGTGGTAGTTACCAATGTCTTGCCAACAAGCAATGAACGGGCAATATCTACATCACCCAGATAGGCTAACGTTGGCACACCTATCTTATTATAGCAATAGTCTTCATAATTGCCATTGGGCAACTCAAAATAATACTGTTTGTTGTCATCTTGGCAAGTAAAGTTGAGCCGTGCACGACCATTACTGCCAACAGCATGGCCACGATACACCATCACCTTGCGACGGAAATAACCGTTGCTCACCTCCTTATTATTACTTTCGTCACGGAAGGTATTCACCAACATGTCATATTTTTCAGGCAAAACCATGAAACGCATGCCATCTTGCCAGTCGCACAAACCATATCGAGGAAAGTTACGACCTACGAAATCCTGAGGCTTGTCTGCCTCTTGTGTTGTAGAACCTGCCACCTGTTTGGCATCAGTTTTTGGTGTCTCCACCTTTTTCACTCCTTTCGTCTTCACGATATAGGAATCACTTCCCTGTGCCATAACCGTTGTGGTCATTAGCGCAAGAATACCCATTGTTATCAGCTTTTTCATAATAGTTGTTTATAGTTAACGCTTGCAAAGTTACGATTTAGTAAGGGAAAAACCAAATTTTAAAGCAACAAACATGACCGAATACCATAATTAATATAAAAGCGATAGTACATCATGACACTAATACATGCCAAAATGTCATACAACATCCACTATTAACAGCTGTCAAACACCATTTGGCACACGCTTTGCTATTAAGTTATCGTTAACATTACGAATATTAAAAATTAAAAAGAAATACATTATGGGAAAAATTATTGGAATCGACTTAGGAACAACTAATAGTTGTGTTGCCGTTTTCGAAGGCAGCGAACCAGTTGTAATTGCCAACAGCGAAGGTAAGCGTACAACACCTTCTGTTATTGGTTTCGTAAAAGACGGCGACCGCAAGGTAGGTGATCCTGCCAAGCGTCAAGCTATCACAAACCCCAAGAACACCGTTTATTCTATCAAACGTTTCATGGGTGAAACATACGAGCAGAGCCGTAAAGAGGCTGAAAGCATGCCTTACACAGTAGTCAACGAAAACGGATATCCACGCGTTGACATTGAAGGACGCAAATACACTCCGCAGGAAATCTCTGCCATGGTGTTGCAGAAGATGAAGAAAACCGCAGAAGACTACCTCGGACAAGAGGTAACCGATGCAGTTATCACCGTACCAGCATACTTCTCTGACTCACAGCGTCAGGCCACTAAAGAAGCCGGACAGATTGCAGGTCTCAATGTGCGTCGTATCGTCAATGAGCCTACTGCTGCCGCTTTGGCATATGGTGTAGATAAGGCCAACAAGGATATGAAGATTGCAGTATTCGACCTTGGTGGTGGTACATTCGATATCTCTATCCTCGAATTTGGTGGTGGTGTATTCGAAGTGCTCTCTACTAATGGTGATACACACCTCGGTGGTGACGACTTCGACCAGGTCATCATCAATTGGCTGGCAGACGGCTTCAAGAACGAAGAAAGCGTTGATTTGCGCAAAGATCCTATGGCCATGCAGCGTCTGAAGGAAGCTGCAGAAAAGGCAAAGATTGAACTGTCAAGCTCTACATCTACCGAAATCAACCTGCCATACATCACCGCTGTTGACGGTATGCCTAAGCACTTGGTTAAAACTCTGACCCGCTCACAGTTCGAGCAGTTGGCACATAACCTCATTCAGGCATGCCTCGTACCTTGTCAGAAAGCAATGGCAGACGCAAAGCTCTCTAACTCAGACATCGATGAAGTAATCCTCGTTGGTGGTTCAAGCCGTATCCCTGCCGTACAGGAGCTCGTCAAGAACTATTTCGGTAAAGAACCTTCTAAGGGAGTTAACCCTGATGAAGTAGTTGCCGTAGGTGCTGCCATCCAGGGCGCCATCCTCAACAAAGAAGAAGGTGTAGGCGATATCGTTCTGCTTGACGTCACTCCACTGACCCTCGGTATTGAGACCATGGGCGGTGTGATGACCAAACTGATTGACGCCAACACTACCATCCCCTGCAAGAAGAGCGAAGTATTCTCTACCGCAGCAGATAATCAGACCGAGGTTACCATCCACGTTCTGCAAGGTGAGCGTCCTATGGCCAACCAAAACAAGAGCATTGGCCAGTTCAACCTGACAGGTATCACTCCTGCCCGTCGTGGTGTTCCTCAGATTGAAGTTACCTTCGACATCGACGCCAACGGTATCCTCAAGGTATCAGCCAAGGATAAAGCCACCGGCAAGGAGCAGAGCATCCGCATCGAAGCCTCTTCAGGTTTGAGCGAAGACGAAATCAACCGCATGAAGGCTGAAGCTGAGCAGAATGCCGAAAACGATAAGAAGGAGCGCGAGCGCATCGACAAGATGAATCAGGCCGACTCTATGATTTTCCAAACAGAGAATCAGTTGAAGGAATTGGGTGACAAACTCCCCGCAGACCAGAAACCCGCTATCGAGCAGGCACTGCAGCAATTGAAGGATGCCCATAAGGCAGGCGACATTGCCGCCATCGACAATGCTATCAATGCACTGAATGCAGCATGGCAGACCGCTTCACAGCAAATGTATCAGAATGCCGGTGCACAGCCAGGAGCTGGCGCTGGAGCAGGTGCTGGACAGGAGCAGGGCCCATTCTACAATGACCAGCAACAGTCACAGCAGAACACCCAGAAGGATGACAACATCCAGGATGCTGACTTCGAGGAGGTGAAGTAATTCGCCATAAGAATCGATAAACAAAAATAAGAATATATAAGGAAGTCCGTGTAGCTCAGCGAGTTGCACGGATTTCTTGTTTTGTTAAATTTTGTTGGATTTTCGGACTTTTATCGAGTTTTACCGTATTCTTGTCACAGATTTGGCACGTCACTAAACTTTAGACGTGGTGTCCCTAATATCCCCTTGTGGGAACTTAATTTGATATACGGTAAAAGATGGCTACATTAAAAGTTGAAATCAAGCGCAGATGCGCTATCTGTGGGAATGTATTTCTCGCAAAGTTTTTGGACTCCAGGTATTGTTCTCCAAAATGCCAGAAGATTGCCAGTGCAAGAAAAAAGGCAGAAGAGAAACGCTTGCAGAGATTGGATGAACTCAAACAACGTATTCCTGATGCAAGGGATTATATCTCCATTGCAGAAGCGGAGGCATTGTTTGGTGTAAGCAAAAAGACCCTACATCGTTTAGTCCGTAAGGGAGAAATACAAAGTATCAATCTTGGTACTCGCTTAACTCGCATCAGCAAGACTGAACTCTTGGGCAAATTCCCATTGCGAGAAGAACCCATCAATAGGCAGTATGCCTTGCCAAAACTCTACAACATGGAGCCTGAGAATTGCTACACCATTGGTGAGATATGCCAGAAGTACAAAATCAATGATAGTTCAGTGTGGGCTCAGGTAAGAAAGTATGGCATCCCATCAAGACAGATTGGCAACTATGTGTATGTACCCAAAGAAGAATTTGATAAATTATATAAGTCCGACGTATGAGAAGAAAACTCGCATTAACAAAAGTATCAGTGAAACTCCGCAAGAAAGAGTTTCATGAGGGATGGTATCTTTATCTTGACATTTATCCCATCTATCAACCAGGTAGCGATAAGCCACAGCGCATTCGAGAAAATTTGCATCGTGACATAACCACTCCAGTATGGGATAAGTCGCAGCCATGTAAAACTGATAAGGATGGTACTGTCAGTTATCTGCCCAAGCGTAATCAGAATGGCATTATCATCTGCCGTTCTGCTGTAGATCAAGAATCGTGTATCTTTGCAGACAACGTCAGAGCATTGCGTCAACATGAGTATGACAATGCCTCATTGTATTCAGAAACAGATGCCGCTCAGGCAGAGTTGAATGAAAAAGGCAAGCAAAACTTCATTCAGTTTGTCAAAGACTTGTCGAAAAAGAAACATGCACGTAGTTCTGAGTCAATCATCGTTAACTGGAATCGTGTATATGATTATCTCTGTCTGTTTGCCAAGAGTGACTATATTCCTTTCTCTCTGTTGAGTCAGAAATTGATGGAAGACTTCAAAATGTATCTCCTAACGGCTCCACGTGGAGACAAGAGGAAAGGATTGCTATCACAGAACACTGCAAATACTTATTTCGCCATATTCAAATGTGCAGTACATCAGGCATTCATTGACGGTTATATCACAGTTGATATTGCCGCAAAGGTAAAAGGGGTTCCTGAAGAAGAGGTAAGACGTGAGCACCTAAGCCTTGAAGAACTTAACCAGCTAGCTCAGACACCATGCGATAATCCTATTTTGTATCGTGCAGCCCTATTTTCTGCACTTACAGGATTGCGCCTCTGCGACATCACAAAACTCAAATGGGCTGAATTGGCCAAGGAAGGTGAGCATCATCGTATTAACTTTGACCAGAAGAAGACGGGTGGTGTGGAGTATATGCCTATCAGCCCTCAGGCATATAAACTATGTGGTGAGCCGAGAGAACCTCAGCAACTTGTTTTTGAAGGTATCCCTGACAAATCGGTAATCTCTCGTCCGATTAAGAAATGGATTAAAGCTGCTGGCATTACCAAACATATCACATTCCATTGCTTTCGCCATACCTATGCTACAATACAGTTGACCGAAGGTACTGACCTCTTTACCCTAAGCAAGATGATGGGACACACTAACGTCAGAACCACTCAGGTGTATGCCAAAGTTGTGGACAAGAAAAAAGAAGCTGCTGCAGATGCTTTCACAATTGACTTTGGTAACAATACCCAACAAGAGGAACCTGATAAAGACATATCAGGCAATTCATCCAAATAAAAATTCATAACTATCGATTAGGCTATCTAAGTAAAATGCTTAGGTAGCCTTTTTTCTGCTTTATATTCTTTACGATTCTGTTACGAATACTTACGTTGTATGTTCGTAGCGAAATTAATATTGATTATTTATTCATTGACAATTAGTGACTTACGACTATAATAGACTATATTTATCATATACCCCTACATACTCTGCTTATCTCCGTATTCTTGCGATGTAATTCATCGAAAAAATCAATAAGAATATGGAAAAAATCACATTCGACACCATGCCAGAAGCTTTGAGCGAGATACTCAAACGAATAGGCAACCTTGAAACGATGGTAGGCAATATGAACAATCATAATTGCGTGCCTGTAGTAGAAGAAGTTCGTTTTAACATTACAGAACTTTGCGACTATTTGCCAACAAAACCGAAGAAGCAAACGGTCTATGGATGGGTATCTGCTAAGCCTCCTAAGATACCTTATCATAAAAAAGGAGAACTGTACTTTATCAAGTCTGAGATTGATGCATGGTTAGCAGAAGATGGTATGTCGTCAGGTAAGGATCTTATGGACCAAGCACGGGCATACGTTTCTAATAATCCTTTATCTGGCAGAAAGGAGGCGACGCGCAATTATGGATAATGCCCTGTCCATCTATGAAGATTTCTTTGGAGAACGAGAGGGAGAAAATCACTCCTTCTCTTTCTTCAGGAAACCAATCAGAAACGTAGAACCACTTAGGTGTATCACCATTCCTGACATCTATCGCTACATTGTCGGTCCTTATGCCCAAAGGCAAACAGAGACTTTACGTGCAATAATCGATAAAGATGCAGCGAGGAAATACAAAGCAGAAAACTTTGACTTTTGTACGTTCTCAGGTACATTCCGCATTCGCAACAAGAATCACCTCCTGTTGCATTCGGAATTGCTTTGCATTGACTTTGACCATGTAGCAGACATTCCGTCGTTGAGGGAAAGACTGCTTCATGATGATTGCTTTGAGACTGAACTACTCTTCCGTTCACCATCAGGCGATGGCTTAAAGTGGGTGATAGACATTGAGCGTAAAGGCTGGGAGCACAGTCGTTTCTACAATGCAGTTTATAACTATCTTGTTGCTTCTGGTTATCCTGAGCCAGACAAATCTGGGAGTGATGTGGCACGCTCGTGCTTCATTCCTTACGATCCTGAAGCATACATAAATTCAAAATATCCAGAATATGTCAGAAAAGAAAACTTTTTTACCAGAGCAGTGGGAGAATGCCCCTTCTAATAGCAATGCAGCTAAGAACACCCCACAGCAGATGACTCCTTATAATAATTTAGGGGGCGAATGTACTTATGATAAGGTAGACCGTGTAATTGGACTCATTGAGGAAAGTGGAGTTGACATCACAGAAGGTTATGACGCCTGGGTAAAGGTAGGCTTTGCCCTTGCAAGCGAGTTCAAAGAATCTGGGCGTGATTTCTTTCATCGTGTCAGCAAGGTGAATGCGAAATACAACCATGCCGAGACTGACAAACAATATGATAAATGTCTTGCCTCTACTGGTTCTGGTGTAACTATCGGCACTTTCTTCCAAATGGCAAAGGATAGAGGCGTAGATATTTCCAATGCCAAACCTGATGTACCACCTACAGAAATCAAAAATGCCCACATTGGAAATATGGATTTTTGGAAAAATGGATATAGTGATAAAGCACCACAGCCTCAATCTGCAAATATCCATAAAGCCAAAAATCCAAATGTCCATTTATGTGAAATTGGCGGCAAATGGATTTATGACGAAGAAGAACTCCCTCATTTCCCTTCTTTTGTTTATGAAACACTCCCTCCGTTCTTGAAAGAGGTTGTTGACAACTGCATTTCTCCGGACGATAGAGATATGATTCTCATGGGTGCAATGACTTGCTTATCCATTACATTACACAATGTCGTTGGTGAATATAATCATGATGATTGGGGACCGATGTTGTACTTCTTTGTCATGGCAGATGCAGGTATGGGTAAGGGATCATTGAATTACTGTCGTCAACTGGTGGCTCCTATCCATAAGGAACTTCTTGAGATTTCTGACCAGCAGATACGTGAATATAAGGCCGAGAAGAGACAAGCAAAGCAGGATGGCAATACCTTCTCTGGAGAGGAACCACATCGCCGTACCCTTTTTATTCCGACGAACAGTAGCGCTGCATCTGTCATAGAACAATTGGACTATAATGACGGTATCGGTCTAATCTTTGACACCGAGTGCGATACCCTGACTGCTGTTCTGAAGTCTGAGTTTGGTGATTATACAACAATCATTCGTAAGGCCTACCATCATGAGCCCATTGACATTAAGCGTCGTAAGGAAAACGAGGATCGACTTGTTGAGCATCCAATGCTGGCTATTTGTCTGTCAGGCACTCCAGAACAGTTGTACACGCTTACTCCAAAAGCTGAGGACGGAACATTCTCTCGAATCACATGCTATCACATTCCTTTCAAAATGGACTTCCGTGACGTTCTTTCTGAGAGCTCATTTTCCGAGGGAAAACATAGTTCCTCTTTGCGTGATGTTTACTATCAGTTGGGACTTAGATACAAACGAATGCGTGAGACTTTCTTCCGTGGTGGAAACTATAGAGTCGTTATTCCTCAAGATCTATGTGAAGAGTTCAATCAGCACTATCGATTGGTAAACAAGGAGGCTGTTGAAGACATCTCTAATGATATGCAGGGTGTTGTCAGACGCTTGGCTTTTGCCGTGTTCCGCATGATGATGGTACTGACAGCTATTCGCTTTATGGATGAAACGCCAAATCCATCCGCCTTAGCACAGAAAGATGTTCGTACTATTCTTCGCTGCAAAGAGGAAGACTTCAGAATCGCGATGGCTCTTGGTGACACTCTAATCTATCACACCGTATATTGTTACTCTCATCTGCCAAAGACTGATGTTGCGACAACCATAGGTGGCAAGATTCTCACTAAAAAAGACAAGATGGAGATGCTTTATGCAGCACTTCCGGATTCTTTCAGCCGTCCTCAGTATGTTGCCGTATCAACTGATTTAGGATTCTCTCCAAGCACCACAAGCAAATGGATTAACACCTTCATTCTTCAAGGGCGCCTGGAGCGATGTGAACATAATGATTATCGCAAGCTAACTCCAAATTCATCAGAAGCATCATGATGTCGAACATACATAACAGTACACGAGATCCTCCTGAACTGACGGGCAGGCTATACAGAAACGCCCAGGGCGTACAGCGGACTTTTTCTAAAAGTCCTAAACATAATAGGGACTTTTAGAATCACCACTTACGATGGCTCCCTTAAAAAGTCCAATTATGCTCAGGCTCTGCCCGAGACCCGATGACACATTTATACACATACTGCCAGTGGTATCACTGGATTCTAATACAAAATCACGAATATGGAAGAGCATATTCCACGCGCCTCAATACATGCTGGCAAAGATAGAAAATCATTTCCTGTCCAAGTTAGCAATGAGGCAGAGCGAAGAGGCTGGGACGAAAAACGTTACCAGCTAAAGAACGCAGAGAAGGAGAAGAACAACCATTATAACTTCTCTCGCAAGCACCTCAATTTTGAGATTACGAAAGGTGGAAAGATAGAGCCTCTTGGCTCTAATCCTGTGCCTTTGTACATTCGACTACAGCAGCGTTA
The DNA here is from genome assembly GCF_002251405.1 of Prevotella sp. P4-98. NCBI lineage: Bacteria > Pseudomonadati > Bacteroidota > Bacteroidia > Bacteroidales > Prevotellaceae > Prevotella > Prevotella sp. P4-98. The sequence continues at coordinate 19,337 of NZ_NPJC01000073.1, forward strand.
TGAAGAACTTGGTTTCAAACCATACAAGGATGCGAACAATCCAGAACAGGTTTCACAGAACACGCCCAATTGTCTTGTGGACATTATCTTTAGTGGTGACCGTGATGTGATGAAGCGACTCGCTTTCGGTGACCAAGAGCTTGACACTTCCGACCCTAATGCAGACCAGAGTCACATCAAACTTATGGATCCGATCCGGGAATGGGCGGTGGACACTTACAAGTTTGCTTGTCGCAAATGGGGCGAAGAAAACGTCATAGGTTTCAGTGTTCATTGTGATGAGACCAACATCCATGCACATGTCCTTACGGTTCCTGTTGAACAGGTCAAGAAACATGGACGCATAGGTAGTGTGTATGTTAGCAATGACAATCCTGATGTAAAACTCACCACCAAGGAATGGAAGGCTCTACCAAAAGACGAGCGAGACAACTACACCAAGCATAAAGCAACCAAGGAGAAGGTCGCAAGAGTATCATTCGCAAAGGTATGGGGTGAAACGAAGAAGGAGAAGTCCGAATATCTTTACCAACTTCATACTGATTATCATGATGAGGTTGGTTACAAGTACGGACTTGAACGTGGCATCCCTTATGAAGAGCTTTCTGATGAAGAGAAGCGTGAGCGCAAGCATAAGGACAAGGTAACACTTGAAGCTGAGCGCCAGGCAAAACTGGCTATCGAAGACGCAAAACGACAGAAAGCAGAGATTGAAGCCGAGACCGCTGTCATCCAGCATCAGAAGGATGAAGCCCAGAAGGAACTGAAGACTGCTCAATCAGGTTTCCTTGCAAAGATTTTTCAGCTTGGCAAGTTCAAGAAAGAAGAAGCAGAAAAGATCAAGGAGTCATACGAGGCAGGTGCTAAGGAAACTATTGATGGCATTATAAAAGCTTCAGGTTTGACGTGGAAGGGCGGTAAACCAACGGCTGAATCTATCGGTCAGAACTTCCGCATGACATGGGACAGCAACAAGAATCTTGCAAAGGAATTGAAGGATAAGGATAGTCTTATTTCAGAGAAAGATGCTGAGATTAATGAACTCAATGTCAAGGTTTCCGATCTGACAGAGGAGATCGATGGTCTCAAATTCCGCTTGACTTTGATTGATGAAGATGCGGTCCAGAAACTCCGTAACTCCAGAATTGCAGAGAAGACTCGTGCTGATAAGGCAGAGAGAGACTTGGGAAACCTTCATTCTGCTTATGAGGATCTTTCTTTGCAGTGGAACGCTCTGTGGAAAGAGCCCGAATATAACGAGGCCGCCTGGAAGGTTAAAGAGCGCAAGGAACGTGAAGCTCGTATTGCTGCCGAAGCAAAACGTGAGGCAGAAGTACGAATCAAAAGACACAATGGCGTTCTTGACAAGTTCATATCTGAAGGACGGGCAGTACTCTGCGCATTTGCGTTGACCACAAGAACCTCATTTAACCAGAAAGAGGCATCATCGATCTATTATGGTATAATGGCATCTGCTTCCAAACATAACCACTCGCTCTTCAATAGTGGCGGAATTGAAGCATCCGTAAAAGACTTTCTTTCTGGTCTTTCGTGGAAAGATTGTAGTGATTTTCGTGAAGAGTGCGTTTGTAGTTGGACAAGGTTGTTTGCTGCAAAAGGAGTTGATTTCTCGGAGGCTGCCATTAGCAACTTCTGCGCATTTGTAGATCACATGTCATGCAGTGCTGAGACATATGTCTCTCTCGGTGGTTCCAATGGGTGTGCTGACCAGCTCACGAACTGGGATGGCACTCAAAAGCAAGGGTTGGGAGCACCGGCAAAGAAGAAAGGTTTGTCCCTCTGACATGGAAACTATTTGTATTCAACGAGGGTGTTGCAAAAGCTTCTTTGCAGATTTTGAAACACCCTCGCTAAATATTACGCACTTACTTGCGTTTCCCAACTGGATACTCCATTGCCACTATTTTCAAAGCTACAATATCTGATTGAACGTCCACCCTAAAATCATGATCATAAATGCTACTGTGCCGAAGAAGATGCCGATGAGCCGCCAAGTCATCACCTTCTTGAGCATTGTGGCTTCGGGCAGGGATAGTCCTACCACTGACATCATGAAGGCGAGGGCTGTGCCGAGAGGAATGCCCTTGGCAACGAACACCTCCACAACAGGGACGATTCCAGCAGCATTGGCGTACATCGGCACGGCTATGAGCACACTTGCCGGTACTCCCAGCAATCCTGCCTTCTGCATGAAGTCGGCAAAGAAATATTCGGGCACATAACCATGGATGGCTGCGCCAATGGCGATGCCGAGCAGGACGTAAAGGATCACCCCACGGACGATGCCGAGGGCGTCTTTCGTGATGGATGGCAGACGTTTCATGAAGGGTGTGTGTTCTGCTTCAAATGCCTCGTCGGCTTGCATTTGCATCCGCTGCATCTGAAGGATCCATGGCGAGAGGTAGCGTTCGAGTTTCAGCTTGCCTAACACGAAACCTCCCACCATTCCCATCACGATGTCGCACGCGACATAGATGGCTGTCACCTGCCAACCGAAGGTGCCGAGGAACATTGCCACAGCCACCTCATTGACCAAAGGTGAAGTGATGAGGAAAGCGAAGGTTACGCCCAAGGGAATACCTCCCTTGACGAATCCGATGAAAAGTGGTATGGACGAGCAGGAACAGAATGGTGTGATGGCTCCGAAGATACTTGCCAGCAGGTACTGAAAACCATAGAGCCGGTGCGACGAGAGATAATTGCGCAGACGTTCTATCGGGAAGTAGGCATTAACGATGCCCATCACCGTACTGATGAGGAAGAGCAGCAGAATGATCTTCAGGGAGTCATAGACAAAGAAGTTGAGAGCTTCGCCCAAGCGTGTAGTGGCGTCTATGCCAAAGAGGTCATAGATCAACCAATCTGCAAATTGTTGTATCATTTTTTGAGGTTATAAGGTTTATGAACAGCATTCTATCTTGATGCCTTTTATCTCAGACAAATAGAAATCTTGCATCTTTGTCATTATTTCATCACGAGCTCTGCGAAACTCAGGCAGAATCTCTTCTTCCTTGCCCTTAAAAGCATCTGGATCATCAAAGCCAATGTGAAGACGCTTGCCTACTTTCCCGATGAAGACAGGACAGGATTCGTTGGCTCCACCGCAAACGGTAATGACGTAATCCCACGATTCGCCAAGGTGTTGGTCGATGTGCTTCGGGTAATGCTTACTGATGTCGATGCCAATCTCTGCCATCACCTTTATGCCAAGAGGATGCACCTCAGCAGCTGGACGAATACCTGCTGAATGAACTTCGAGTTGTGGGTCAAGGTTCTGCAGAATGCCCTGAGCCATCTGACTGCGGCAACGATTGCCAGTACAAAGAATTAATATATGTGTCATAAACTTAATCGTTGAATAAATGTTTTGTCTTATTGGAAATTTTAACAAGTGTCAGCATAATTGGAACTTCAACCAATACTCCAACCACAGTGGCAAGCGCTGCACCTGAGTGCAAGCCAAACAGAGAGATGGCTACGGCTACAGCCAATTCAAAGAAATTGCTTGCACCGATCATTCCAGCTGGAGAAGCTATGCTATGAGGCAATTTCCAGGTTTTTGCCCATCTGTATGCAATGAAGAAGATCACTAGTGTCCACTAAAAACGATTAACAATCGTTGTAAGTGGTTGATATGCGACAAAATACGAGCAAAAAATGACTCTATGGGTTAGAAATGACTATCTTTGCAGAAAATTACAATCTGTAACTTA
>NZ_NPJC01000074.1:0-5439 GCF_002251405.1 Prevotella sp. P4-98
ATTGTTCTAAGGACAGAATAATCTCTTTCGATTCTTTATATATAGCCCATGTCTGATGGTATGGGAAGAGAATTCACGTATCTGTCTTCACATGCAACTAATCGCTATTTTATCCCGAATTGGGGTAAGAATTGGTTTCTAATAATAATATTATCTGTTTCTTTATCGTCACGGAACAAGAAATCTCCATTTGTGGTGTAATAATCATCACGTCCATCAGGATCAATCCTATTTACGGGATTGTCATGACAATACATATAAGGACTATATGGATAATATTTCTCTGCCAGCGGATCCATCCTGTCCCAACGTGCTGTAATAGGATTGTACTGCCTTGCTCCGTAGTCGTAGGTGTTCAGTCCATGCATCTTGTCCAGTTCCTTTCCGTTATACTTATATGGTTGCACGTCACTTGTGGCGGCTGAGCCGTCACAGAACTGGGCTCCAAAGGGGTAGTAGTTCATCGTCTGCATCACCGTCCCCATGCTGCCCATCGCCTTCGTCACCTGACGTACGTTGCCGAGGTAGTCCTTGTCATAGTAGAGGAAGGTGAAGTTGTCCTGCGTGGCATTATATTGTGTGGCTTGGCAGTAACCCTCATCAAACAGGAATTTATCTATTTTGCCGTTTTTAAGCATTAGAGCACCTCCGAGCAGGTAGTCCGTGGAGTCTGTGTATAGTATCTCCGACGGCATGAGCTCCCTTGTGCTTCCTATGGCGACGGTGATGTTCGGCACGGCAGTCTGATACACCACGCGCAGTTTCTCGCCCGTCGCGCTATAGATATCCTTTGTCATGTTCCCCAACTATCTGTCCCTATAACCTCTTTATAACCAACTTTTCTTTTTCTTGTCGGGTCAACTCTTAAGTTGCCTATTGAATCAGTCCAAAAGTATTCTTGAATACGTACCCGACCACCCATTCCACTATGGATTATAGTGTATTTCCTATTAGGAAGTAAATTGATCATTTGCGTTTTTTTGTAACCACAACTATCATCCTTTTTAATCTTTAATCCTGTAGATTGACCCTGTAATCTGATTGTATCAAATTCTTTCGTATCATACGGATTTTCTTTGACAATAAAGAAAAAATGTCCTTCATGAGTTTGCGAACTATCAGATTCAATTTCTAAAACCAGTAAATTATGTACTACTATAATCTGTCGCCTCTCATCAAGTGAGAAAGAATGATCTTCTGTACATGCTGTAAAAAGAAGCGACACTATACAGGCATAAAATAAGTGTTTTATCTTCCCTGATTTATATAAGAGTTCCACCATATATCAAGTTGTTTTATCTTTTTTTCTTCAGATTTCTCATCTACAAATAATGTAGTCAAATCTGTTTTGAATTCATTCTTTACAAAATTTCTGAAATCTCTATATGCTATACTTCCTTGCTCTGCTTCTTTTTCACGTGGGGCTTCATCATGACTCATAGTCTTAATATACCCATAAATTGTTTTTAGTATGTATTGACCTGAATTCTGATCTCTATTTATTTGTTTTATATGACCAACCTCATGCGAAAATTCGCGAAACCACCAATCATAATATTGTTCACTGCTCATATTTGATTCATCGAAATAAGTAGGCGATACAAGTATACGAGTTTTTTCAGGACTACTTCCTAAAGTAATGCAATTGTTTTTCAGTTGTCCTCCGAATTCTTCCAACCTGACTTTCCTTATATGTTTTTCAGAAATACCAGACACTAAAGATAATAGATGAGCGGCGGATTCTGTAAAATTATAATATGTTGTTTGTGCCTTTGTAGTCATAATAGTTCCTGTAATACTTGTACCTGTCACCATGTATGTTCTTTCATGGCGAATTTTGACAATCCCTATAGGGAAAAGTCCATCTGAATCCACCAACATTACAGGATTATTCGTACAATACACATACGGACTAACGCCATAATATTTCTCTGCCAATGGATCAACCCTGTCCCATCGTGCGGTGATTGGATTATACTGACGTGCACCGTAGTCGTAGGTGTTCAGGCCGTGCATCTTATCAAATTCTTTCCCATTATATTTATACGGCTGCATGTCACCTGATGCGGCAGAGCCGTCACAGAACTGGGCTCCAAAGGGGTAGTAGTTCATCGTCTGTACCACCGTCCCCGTACTGCCGGCCGCCTTCGTCACCTGACGTACGTTGCCCAGGTGGTCGCGGTCGTAGTAGTAAAACATGAAGTTGTCCTGAGTGGCGTTCAGGCTTTCCGCCTGACAGTAGCCCTCGTCGAACAGATACTTATCTATCTTGCCGTTCCTCAGCGTAAGGGCACCGCCCAGCAGATAGTCCGTGGAGTCGGTATATAGTATCTCCGAGGGCATGAGCTCCCTTGCGCTGCCGATGGCGACAGTGATGTTCGGCACTGCAGTCTGATATATCACGCGCAGTTTCTCACCCGTGGCGCTATAGACATACCTCGTCACGTTTCCGTCGGTGAACTGTATCCTGACCGGGTTGTTCATCATGTCGTAGTCTATCCTCGCTATCCTGCGGCTGGCGTCGCTCGTGAGCGACCCTGCGCCGTTGTATGTCAGTGGATACTCCTGCCCAGCCACGCCGTCAAAGTCCGTAGCACCTGCGTACGCCATCCGCGAGGCGTTGTCGCGCATGCTTGACAACTGGTTTCCCTCGTACGTCATCTGGAGGTCGTCAAGCAGTCCTATGATTTGAACCTTTTGAAACTTTATGCTAATCATTAATCTCCTTATTAATATTTCTGAAGAACTGAACCCCACGAACTTCTTATTGGGATTGGGCTTGTTTCTTTGAGTTTATCTATAAAATCCATGGTCGGTTTGTCATCGTAAATTCCTATCTCAAAATAATAGGCCCTGTCTTTTATAAAAAGTACGTTACCCATACCATCATGAGAAATGCTCTGAATAAAATAGTTCACGGATTTTCGTTTCCTTACTTCCGAGACAAGTTCTTCAAGTTGCCTAAATGCGGTAGCATCTATTATTATGCTGTCTTCATCATGAATTTTCTCCCACGAAATACCATCCTTGGGAAACTTTCCAGATGAGATAGAGTCATGACAATCCCAGGACATCTCACCGAAAATTTCTTTCAATGTCCTGTCTTCTTTAACCTCCACCCAAAAGCAATTTTTATTTGTGCTTGTTGGGAAATAAAGGTATTTGCATAGAATGCCATCGTCATACGTTTTCGTACATCCGCATAAGATGATTACAAAAAAGAAAATAATGTTTTTTTTCATTAGTACACAACTCTTTTATTTAGACCATGTTCTTTACGTAATTTGTTTTCTGTATATTTTTCATTGCCTATAATACCTACAGTTTCTAATTCACTGGTTTCTTCTTGTGTTTCATACAATTTACCATCTACGTCCCTGTAAATATACGATGATTCTTCTCCATCCTTTGGCGCATTGCCATTCATTGCTGAATATGCATGAATTAACTCATGTCCAACCACGATTTCCATAGGTATAGTTTCAACTACAGTTTTTTCTGTATTGGAGTCCTGAACTTTTAAATCCAGAGAAGATGACGGGTTCAGATTAATATAACCATCCGTACCTTTACCATTGGATGCGTCTTTAGGGAAATAACTATGATATCTATTCCTATCGCTTTCACTCCCTATCTGGATTCCAGTAGTACGTTTGTGACCAATCACATCTCTCAGCAAAGATGTTCCGACATCCAGTTTCTTGTCTCTATTGTCCCATCTTCTACCGCCAATTGTCACTTCACCTGTTTTCCTATTCAATAACAGATTGTCATTTGTCAATTTCTGCATATAACCTAATGTCCTCATCTGCTCATCATGGGTTCCAACTAAAAATATTTTCCTTCCATCAGGATCAATTAGTCTGATAGGATTGTTAAGACAATACACATACGGACTAACGCTATAGTATTTCTCCGCCAACGGGTCTATCCTGTCCCATCGGGCTGTCACGGGATTATACTGACGCGCACCGTAGTCGTATGTATTAAGTCCGTGCATCTTGTCTAACTCCTTTCCGTTATATTTATACTGTTGGAAGTCACTTGTAGCAGCAGAACCATCACAGAACTGGGCTCCAAATGGGTAGTAGTTCATCGTCTGCACTACAGTCCCCGTGCTGTTGCTGGCTTTCGTCACCTGACGTACATTGCCCAGGTGGTCCTTGTCATAGTACAGAAAGGTGAAATTGTCCTGCGTGGCATTATATTGTGTGGCTTGGCAATAGCCCTCATCAAACTGATACTTATCTATCCTGCCGTTTCTCAACGTGAGAGCACCGCCCAGCAGGTAGTCGGTAGAGTCAGTGAACAGAATCTCCGACGGCATGAGTTCCCTCGCGCTGCCTATGGCAACGGTGATGTTGGGAACTGCAGTCTGATACACCACGCGCAGTTTCTCGCCCGTGGCACTATAGACATATTTCGTCACGTTTCCGTCGGTGAATTGTATCCTGACCGGGTTGTTCAGGCAGTCATAGTCTATCCTCGCTATCCTGCGGCTGGCGTCACTCGTAAGTGACCCTGCATCGTTGTATGTCAGTGGATACTCCTGCCCAGCCACGCCGTCGAAGTCCGTCGCCCCTGCGTACGGAAGTCTCCAGACATTGTCGAACACGCTTGCCAACTGGTTCCCCTCGTATGTCATCCGCAGGTCGTCAACCAATCCGAAGCCTCCGTGCATCGCGTCCTGGAGCCCGCAACGTCGCAGCCTCTTGATGTTTCCGTTGCAGTCGTACTCCGCCTGCTCGTTGAAGTAGTTTCTGTTACCTGTCAGGTTGTCGCCTGTTCCGAAAAGCGCCAGGTACAGGCGGTTGCATCCATCGTACCTCAGGTTGTAGCCCTTGTATTCGCTGTCATTCCTTGCCTTCCACCGCACGGTGCTTATGTTTCCGTTGTGGCATGCGCTGTCAAGACCGTCGGCATAGTACAGGTCTTCGCGGAATCCTCCGCTGCTGACGCTCTTGAGCCATCCGTGCACGTCGTAGGTATATGAGCAGTATGACTTGGAGTTCCTTATCGTTTGCCGCCCCTTGGTGCTCAGCCTTCCGATGGCATCGTAGGAGTATTCCGTGTCGCGTGACTGCGCGGTGCCCCCGTGGCTGACGGACAGGCTCATTTTTGTCTTCTTGCCGTACCGGTATGTGTAGCCGGTCTTCGCCGTGAAGTCGCCCCCGTAACCTACGCCTACCCTGACCTCCGTGCTGTCAACGGCGCCCGTGAAGGTGTATTCGGTGCTGACATCCTCAATGTGCCCGCCGAGTCCCTTGCGCACAGTCCTCACCGCCTGACCCTTGCGGTCGTACACGGTGACAGTGCCGAGGGCCTCGCCGCCGGTAGCGTACACCACCTGTCCCGTAAGGTAGCCGATGGCGTGCTGTCTCTGTTCCTGTCCAATGGTTAATGCAGGCATCGCGCTTGTAAGGTTGTTGCCGATGAATT
>NZ_NPJC01000075.1:0-71153 GCF_002251405.1 Prevotella sp. P4-98
GTTAAAGATTTTTGATATCAGCCTGTCTAGGTAAATACTTTTGTCCTTACAGGACGTAGGTGTATATGTTACATCAAGTCCGCAGGGTGTTACCCTGGGCTAAGGAAGCCATTGGGCCTTCAGCCCGTTGTTGCTTGTATATCAAATCTTGCGAAGAATCCAAAAAAACATCCGTTTAAATTCCGATGATTGCTTAGAGTGTGCTCCGTGGATTTTTTTTGGATAATACAAAAAACGAATGGGAAAGAGAAACTATTATTGCAATAATTTGCATTTTCAAACCCTTATGCGTAACTTTGCAAGTCGATGAAAGACGTAAAGAAGATTATATACACTGCATTGGCTGTTTGCTTGGTGCTATGCGGATGTAAAAACAAAGACGATGTCAACAGCCTTTTCAAAGAGGTTGTTGTCAACCGGAATATGGCACTGACTGATGCTCCACACAGCCCTGCATGCACCATCGATATCCAAGTGAAATACCTGGATGAAAAAAGCATAAGGGCGGAACGCATCAATAACACCATAGAACAACGGATCTTCAATCTCCAACAACTGAGCATGCAACAGGCTGTTGACGCGTTTGTGAAGCAATACGCTGACAGCTATCGGGAAAACATGATGCCGCTCTACAGGGATGACCAACACGACACGGAACGACAGGGATGGTACGAATACCAGTATAAACTGGGAACGACAGTAACACCTGGACTGAACGATGCCATCGTCTATCGGGTGGAACTCATGACATACGAAGGCGGAGCACATCCTAACCACCAGACCATGGTGATGAACTTCGATGCTGACAGTGGACAACTGCTGAAACTCAACGATATCTTCGTGACGGGTTATGAGCAACCGCTCTGCGACATGCTCCTTTCGGAACTGATGCGCAAAACAAACTCGAAGAACATGGATGAGCTGCACGACAAGGGGTATCTGATGACCATGGACCTCTATGTGCCTGACAACTATATATTGGGCACAAAAGAGGTGACGTTCCACTATAATCCATACGAAATAGCACCATACGCCACGGGCGATACCGAACTGACGATTTCCTATGGACAACTCAAGGCTATAATGAAAAAACAATAAACGCTTCAATAATCAAGATGACAGACATTATATTCAAGTATTTCCCTGATCTCACCTCCAGACAGAAGGAGCAAATCGAGGCGCTTGACGCACTCTATCGGGAGTGGAATGCGAAGATTAACGTGATATCACGTAAAGACATCGACAACCTCTACGAGCACCATGTGCTCCACTCGATGGCTATCGGGAAAGTGACGCACTTCACTCCCGGTTCTACCATTCTCGATTTCGGCACTGGTGGCGGATTTCCCGGTGTACCCCTCGCCATACTGTTTCCTGAATGCGACTTCAAACTCATCGACGGTACGGGAAAGAAAATCCGCGTGGCGCAGGAGGTTTGCCAAGCTATCGGCCTGACCAACTGCCACCCTACCCACCTCCGGGGTGAAGAGGAAAAGGGCAAGTATGATTTTGTGGTGAGTCGCGCTGTCATGCCGTTGACTGACCTTTATAAAATAGTGAAGAAGAATATCTCACGCGATCAACGCAACAGTCTGCCCAACGGCATCATCTGTCTTAAGGGCGGGCATCTGGAAGAGGAAACAAAACCGTTCCGCAATATCGTGGAAATAACAGACATCAGTTCCTTCTTTGATGAGGAATGGTTTCAAGAGAAAAATATCGTATATCTGCCATGCTGAATATCCAACGCTTCACCTGCAACATGCTGCAGGAAAACTGTTATGTGGTCTATGACGAAACAAAAGAGTGTGTCATCATAGACTGTGGGGCTTTTTACCCTGAGGAGCATCAAGCCATCTCACGGTTCATCCACGACAACAAGCTGACGCCTGTGCACCTAATTGCCACCCACGGACATTTCGACCACAATATCGGTAATGATGTCATATACAAGGAGTTTGGACTGAAGATTGAACTAAGGATTGAAGACCGGTCGCTCATAGAAAACCTGGCTGATCAGGCATCGTCGATGCTCGGCATGTTGCTTCAAAAGGAGTACGCTCCAGTAGGACATTATTTTACTGATGGAGAAACGGTGGCGTTTGGCAACCATTCCTTTACGATTCTTCACACACCTGGCCATACCCCAGGATCATGTGTGTTCTACTGCGAAGAAGAAAAGGTGGCGTTTACGGGCGACACGCTATTCAAACAGAGTATCGGACGTACTGACTTCCCTGGCGGTAGCTATGCGCAAATGAAGGAGAGTTTGAAACTGCTGCGCAGTCTGCCCGAAAGCACTATAATCTTATGTGGTCATGGGCCACAAACAAGTATGGCGGACGAGCTGCGCTCCAATCCCTATCTGATATACTAATCCATGGTGACACCGGAAATATCTCACACGGAAATCAATCATCGGATCTTAGACGGATGTTTTTTGGGGTTGCGCGAGCGCAACACGAAACAACACGAAACAAAATCTTTAACAAAAATCTCGACTAAAAATGCGCTCGAGTACCTCGCTTCTGGGACGAATTTATTATGGATCGCATCAGAGATGCTCGAAATCTTAACAAAAATCTTCACAAAAATCTTTAAGAGAATCTATAACCTTTAACCTTTAACCTTTAACCTTTAACCTCTAAACTATAACCTAAACGCTCCGTGTATTCTGTGGATTCTTATGCCACGTACAAAAAAAATCCGCACCACTGGAAGAACGTCCAAGTGGTGCGGAAATGATATCATCTAAGAGTGTCTCTTACTGAAATGATTATTTGGTGATGCGAATCCAATCGGCATCAATCCAACCTTTATCCGCATTGGGATTTGTATCTGCTGCTACGAAACCAATCTTCGCACCAATCCATTTTCCTTCACGCATCTTGAACGGTTCGCCACAGGTGGTGAATTTCTTACCGTTCTGACTCCATGCAAACTGCATCATACCATCGTTGACGGTCATGCGGAGGTAAATATCTTCGTGAATAGCTGGTTTGTAATTTACCTTGTCAACAGCGGTAGGACGAAGCGTGGCGATGAGTGTCTCGCTCTGCGCATTTCCCTTGTCTGCCGATTTACAGGTCATCTGTATCAGACGGAACTCATTACCGACACGTTTCACTACCAATGCTGAATAATCAAGTCCCATCATGATAAAACCACCATACTGACCTTCTGCCTTAGCGGTTAAGCGAATTTTGGTTGTTGCGGTAAAACGGTCGGCAGGGGTCTTCTGCAACAGCATGTTGGGCACATTCCAAAGATTCTTCGCACCTCCATCCTGTTTATATGTGAAAACACGCATGGTGCCGAAAGCAGTAGGCATTCCAAAGAACTGATGATAATTAGCGTGCCATTGCCATTGGAGACCCAACGTCGGCTTGTTGAACTCATCACTCTCTTCCGGATTGACAATAACTGATGATGACGACTTAGGTTTCTTGTAAGTGGTGACAGGTTCACCCTTCTTGCCCATGATAGGCCATCCTGTGGACCAGTCAACGGGATTCAAATGAACCACACGACCATAGGCATCCTTGTCTTGGAAGTGCAGGAACCAGTCTTCCCCATATTTCGTATGTACCCATCCGCCTTGGTGAGGACCGTTGATATTGGTTTTGCCTTGTGCCAATACGATTTTATGTTCGTAAGGACCGTATGGCGACTTGCTGCGCATAGCCAACTGGAAACCGGTAGGTACGCCGCCGGCAGGACACAAAATCCAGTACCATCCGTCGCGCTTGTAGAATTTAGGACCTTCGCAAGTGCGGTTTTCCGTACCATTACCGTCGAAGACAATGACAGGATCGCTGATGGCACGTGTTCCGTCGGCAGAGAGTTCACGCACACACAGCATCGATGCAAAATTAGCTCTTGAATTAGCCCATCCGTTGACCAGATAGCAGCGTCCGTCTTCATCCCACAACGGCGTGGTGTCGATCATTCCCTTGCCTGCTATCACGCAATGCGGTTTGCTCCATTCTCCTGCGGGATCTTTGCTTTTAACCATAAAGACGCCAAAGTCGGGATCTCCCCAATAGATATAATATTCGCCGTTATGATAACGGATGGAAGGCGCCCAGATACCGTTACCGTGTGACGGTTTGTCGAAAACCTCTTTGGGTTCAAGTTCCTTCACCGCATGTCCCACCAACTGCCAGTTGACGAGATCCTTGGAATGAAGGATGGGCAAACCGGGAATACACTGGAAACTGGATGCTGTCATATAGTAATCATCGCCAGAAGATCCCACGCAGACATCGGGGTCGCTATAATCGGCATTGATGACGGGGTTGGTGTATGTTCCGTCACCATTATCGGGTGACCACACCTGAGATTTGTACTGCGCATGACCACACAGGGTAACTGCCAGCAGCGTTAGTAGAAGAGTTTTTCTTTTCATGTTTTTATTGTTATTTGATAAATGAGATTTCGAAATACTTGTTACTTGGTAATTTTGAGTTGGTAATGCTGATCGTAAACAACCTGCATCATGGCAACCTCATCACCATGCGTAGGGGAAAGCGATAAAGCCACATGTCCCATGGTACGGCGGAGATTGATTTCGACGCAGGGATGCAAGAGCAAATGACCCTTGCCATCTTCCACGACCATCATGTCAATGCCTAAAGGACCTTGATAAACAGGAGTTAAGAGGCGGGGCAAACAGTTACAAATCTTCACTTTAATATCATCCAACTGTTGGGTTGAAACATAAGTACTTATGGCTTTTCGCTTTACCTCTTCTGTAGCCAAGAGATTACCCGTATAGGCAGTATGGTCGGTATGGAAGAGCGACAGACCTTCATACCTGACTTGACCATCATGGGTCATCGTAAATTCCATGGCAAAATCCTTCACCTTATTATAATAGGGTTCAACCATGACAGACTCTTGCTGGTGGAGAAGGTTTTCTATCCACTTTTTTTGCGGAGCCTCCAACAGCTTATCAGGAGTAAAGGGGCGCACCCCTCTCCCACTCGACGACCAAGGCGCTTTGATCATGACACACTTGTAACGAGCGACCAGGTCCTCGACTTCTTTCATCGTATGACACTCAAAAGCCTCACCGACAATTCCCGTTCCCGACAACTGCGCCAGCAGTCGGGCAGCAGTACGACGATGTGCCAACAGGCGTATCTGTTCGATATGATGCAGCGACGGCAACAAGGCCTTGTCTATGGCGATACGCGACAATCTGTTCCAAACAGCCGGATCCCATCCCCAAGGGTCGATGGAAGACGGCAGGGGAATACGATCCATCCTGCGACCATCAGTCCATACGACATGAGGCAGATGCTTGTCTGCAGTTTTCAACCACCATGCGCAGTCAGAAAGGAAATCGTCTAAGGCGTTTTGACAACTGTCAACATCATCCACAAGAATAACATCCCCCTCTTCCGCCCAAAAAACAGGCAGAAATCCCAAGTCGGCACGTAGCATACGTCCAGCCTTCGGGGCTGTGAAATTCATCAAATTGCTCGCTAAAGCAATTTCATGTTCTGGGTTGAAAAGGCAGAAATTACTCATAATAGTTTGTTTCGGATGCAAATTTACAACTTTTTTTTGATATTTTGCAATATAGAGTTTGCAAATTACAAATAAATTATTAACTTTGCAAACGTTTTAAAACAAATCGTACTTTTCAATGGAAGCATTCTTTCGAACACATCGATATTTGGTTGAGCACACGAACGCACCCGTTCGCAGAATCCTCATGGACGAAATCAACTGGAACGACCGCTTGATAGGCATCAAGGGAACACGTGGTATCGGAAAGACAACCTTCCTGTTGCAATATGCAAAAGAGAAATTCGACATTCAAGACCGCCAATGTCTCTATATCAACATGAACAATTTCTATTTTCAGGAGAGAGGCATTGCAGATTTTGCAGGAGAATTCTATCACAGAGGAGGACGCGTATTGTTGGTTGACCAGGTTTTCAAACAACCCAACTGGTCGGAGGAGCTTCGTCGATGTTATGACGAGCATCCCGGACTGAAAATAGTATTCACCGGATCAAGCGTGATGCGACTGAAAGAGGAAAACCCCGAACTGAACGGCATCGTGAAGAGTTATAACCTCAGAGGTTTCTCCTTCCGTGAATTCATCAATCTCCAAACCGGCAACAATTTCCATCCCTATACGCTTGAAGAGATTCTTGCCGACCACGAGCACATCATCAAGGAAATATTACCAAAGGTATCACCCAACAAATACTTCCAAGATTATATTCATCATGGTTTCTATCCATTCTATCAGGAACAGCGCAACTATTCGGAAAACCTGCTGAAAACCATGAACATGATGACAGAAGTGGATATCCTGCTCATCAAACAGATTGAACTGAAATATCTCACGAAAATCAAACAACTGTTCTACCTCCTGGCAGAAGAAGGTCCGAAAGCGCCCAACGTCAGCCAGTTGGCCAACAAGATAGAGACCAGTCGCGCCACAGTCATGAACTACGTGAAATATCTTACTGACGCCAGACTGCTGAACATGATTTACCCTGTGGGACAGGATTTCCCCAAGAAACCGGCAAAAATCATGCTGCACAACTCCAATCTGCTTTATGCCATCTACCCCATCCACGTAGAAAAGCAGAATGCCATGGAGACCTTCTTCGTCAATTCGCTGTGGAAAGACCATAAGGTAAATCAAGGTTCGCGCGACTCCTTATATATGGTAGATGAACGCTTGAAGTTCCGCGTCTGTGATGCAGAAGCATCAGGAAAGACCCGAAACTCGCCCGACACCATCTATGCACGCTATAATACAGAAATCGGAAAAGACAACCAGATACCACTATGGCTTCTGGGATTCCTATACTAAACAAAGTTTTATCATTTAATATTTTTATTAAAACAATGGCAAAAGAAAAGAAATTTATCACTTGTGATGGTAATGAGGCTGCTGCTCACGTGAGCTACATGTTCTCGGAAGTAGCTGCTATCTACCCCATCACCCCGTCATCTCCAATGGCGGAGCACGTCGATGAATGGGCTGCTCGTGGTCGTAAGAACCTCTGGGGACAAAACGTAGCAGTACAGGAAATGCAGTCTGAGGCTGGTGCCGCAGGTGCCGTTCACGGTTCACTGCAGGCCGGTGCTCTCACCACCACATTCACCGCATCACAGGGTCTGCTCCTGATGATTCCTAACATGTACAAGATTGCCGGTGAGCTTATCCCATGCGTATTCGACGTTTCTGCACGTACTCTGGCTTCACATTCACTGTGTATCTTCGGTGACCACCAGGACGTCATGGCTTGCCGCCAGACCGGTTTCGCCATGCTCTGCGAAGGTTCTGTTCAAGAGGTGATGGATATGACTGCCGTTGCCCACCTCGCAACGCTCGAGACTTGCGTTCCTTTCGTTAACTTCTTCGATGGTTTCCGCACCTCTCACGAGTATCATAAGATTGAGTTGATGGATCAGGAAGATATCCGTCCTCTCGTCAACGAGGAATACATCAAGCGCTTCCGCGACCGTGCCATGAGCCCTGAGCGCCCTGTTACTCGCGGTACCGCTGAGAACCCCGAAACATTCTTCACACACCGTGAAGCATGCAACAGCTACTATAATTCAGTACCTGAAGTAGTAGAGAAGTATCTCGGTGAGATTTCAAAGATTACCGGTCGTGAATACCACCTCTTCTCATACTATGGAGCTGAGGATGCAGACAGAATGATTATCCTCATGGGTTCTGCAACAGACGCTGCACGCGAGGCTATCGACTATCTGAACGCCAACGGACAGAAAGTCGGCATGATCAGCGTACACCTCTATCGTCCTTTCTCAGTGAAGCACTTGCTCGCTTCAGTTCCCAAGAGCGTAAAGCGCATCGCTGTACTCGACCGCACCAAGGAGCCAGGAGCCGACGGCGAACCTCTGTACCTCGACGTTAAGGCAGCTTTCTACGACCAGGAAAACCGTCCTCTCATCGTAGGTGGCCGCTACGGTCTCGGCTCATCAGACGTTACTCCCGCCAAGATCATCTCTGTATTCAACAACCTCGCCATGCCAGAGCCCAAGAACCACTTCACCGTGGGTATCGTTGACGACGTGACCTTCACCTCTCTGCCTGCAGTAGAGGAAATCGCACTCGGTGGCGACGGCATGTTCCAGGCTAAGTTCTACGGTCTGGGTGCTGACGGTACTGTCGGTGCCAACAAGAACTCTGTAAAGATTATCGGTGACAACACCGACAAATATTGCCAGGCTTACTTCTCATACGACTCTAAGAAGTCTGGCGGTTTCACCTGCTCGCACCTGCGTTTCGGTGATACTCCTATCCGTTCTACCTATCTGGTAACTACTCCTAACTTCGTAGCTTGCCACGTTCAGGCTTACCTCCACATGTACGATGTAACACGTGGTCTGCAGAAGAACGGTACATTCCTGTTGAACACCATCTTTGATGATGCTGAACTGGAGAAATTCATGCCTAACAAGGTTAAGCGCTACTTCGCACAGAACAACATTACTGTCTATACCATCAACGCTACCAAGATTGCACAGGAAATCGGTCTGGGTAACCGCACCAACACCATCCTACAGAGTGCCTTCTTCCGTATCACAGAGGTTATCCCTGTAGAATTTGCCGTTGAAAAGATGAAGGCTGCTGCCTTGAAGTCTTACGGTGCCAAGGGTCAGGACGTTGTTGACAAAAACTATGCTGCTATCGACCGTGGTGGTGAATTCAAGAAATTCGAGGTTAAACCCGAATGGGCTAACTTGGCTGATGATGCCGAGAAGCAGGACAACGCTCCCGCATTCGTTAAGGAGCTTGTTCGCCCCATCAACGCCCAGGCCGGCGATCTGCTGACTGTGAACGACTTTGTGAAACACAACACCGTTGACGGTTCATGGCAGGTTGGTACTGCTGCTTACGAGAAGCGTGGTGTAGAAGCCTTCGTTCCCGTTTGGAATCCAGACAACTGTATCCAGTGTAACCAGTGTGCATACATCTGTCCTCACGCTGCCATCCGTCCATTCGTTCTGACCGACGAGGAACTTGCAGGATTCGGCGACGACTTCAAGACTATCCAGATGAAGGCTCCTGCCGCTATGAAGGGCATGCACTTCCGTATCGAGACATCAGTACTCGACTGTCTTGGCTGCGGTAACTGTGCTGATATCTGCCCAGGTAATCCAAAACTCGGCAAGGCTCTCACCATGGCTCCATTCAACCCTGATGCTGCGGATATGAAGGTGGAAGCTAAGAACTGGGAGAAACTCGTGAAGGACGTGAAGTCTAAGCAGGATCTCGTTGACGTGAAGAGCAACGTGAAGAACTCACAGTTTGCTCAGCCTCTCTTCGAATTCTCAGGTGCTTGCGCTGGTTGCGGTGAGACTCCATACGTGAAGTTGCTGTCTCAGCTCTTCGGTGACCGTCAGATGATTGCCAACGCTACCGGTTGTTCTTCAATCTACTCTGCATCAATTCCTTCTACTCCATACACCACCAACGAAAAGGGTCAGGGTCCTGCCTTCAACAACTCATTGTTTGAGGACTTCTGCGAATTCGGTCTTGGCATGACTATGGGTAACAAGAAGATGAAGGAGCGCGTTGCCATCCTGCTCGGCGAAATCATCGCCAGCGAGAATGCACCTGCCGAATACAAGGCTCTTGCTCAGGAATGGATTGACAACAAGGAAGACGCTGAAAAGACCAAGGAGATTGCTCCAAAACTCAAGGCTTGCATCAAGGCAGGTGCAGAGGCTGGATGCGATATCTGCAAAGAACTGCAGACACTCGACCACTATCTCGTGAAACGTTCACAGTGGATCATCGGTGGTGACGGTGCTTCTTACGATATCGGTTACGGCGGTCTCGACCACGTTATCGCCAGCGGTGAGGATGTGAACATTCTCGTTCTCGATACCGAGGTTTACTCTAACACCGGTGGTCAGGCTTCAAAGGCTACTCCTCTCGGTGCTATCGCACAGTTTGCTGCACAGGGTAAGCGCATCAAGAAGAAGGATATCGGTATGATTGCCACTACCTATGGATATGTTTATGTTGCTCAGATTGCTATGGGTGCTGACCACGCTCAGACCCTTAAAGCCATCCGCGAGGCAGAAGCTTACCACGGACCTTCACTCATCATTGCTTACGCTCCATGTATCAACCACGGTCTGAAGGCCAAGGGCGGTATGGGTAAGAGCCAGGCTGAGGAGAAGAAGGCTGTAGAATGTGGTTACTGGCACCTGTGGCGCTACAACCCAGAGTTGGCTGCCGAGGGCAAGAACCCATTCTCACTCGACTCTAAGGAGCCTAACTGGGCAAACTTCCACGACTTCCTGCTTGGTGAGGTTCGTTACCTTTCTGTCAAGAAGGCTTATCCTAACGAGGCCGAAGAACTGTTTGCCGAGGCACAGAAGATGGCTCAGCAGCGTTACAAGACCTATGTTCGCAAGACTCAGGAGAACTGGGAAGACTAATCCCCTCTCCTCTCTATAATCATTGGCAAGACTCTATATGGGCCTTGCCTTTTTTTATGCGCTGTCAAGTCATGACATACTCGTTCTTGTAAATATAGAAACCGCACCAGTTTCATCATTCTATAGTCGAAAAAAAAACAGGCATCAGAAACTGACACCTGTTTGCTATTCCTATTCAATCTGTGTTTGGACGAATTGACTATTATGCCTTATTTACAAAGTCGTTGCCTTGTTTTGCAGATAATAGTCTAAGATGGTCATTGCCGTCATTGCTTCTACAATAGGTACGGCACGAGGCAATACACAAGGATCGTGTCTGCCACGCGCTAAAAGCGTTGTTTCCTGTCCTTCGATGTTGACAGTCTGTTGCTCGCGCAGAATGGTAGCCACTGGTTTGAAGGCAACACGGAAATAGATATCTTCTCCATTGCTGATGCCACCTTGAATTCCACCACTGTGGTTGGTTAATGTGGTGATGTGATGATCTCGATTGACGAAGATGTCATTCTGCTGAGAACCACGTGAGTTGACGCAACTGAAACCTTCACCATATTCAAAACCTTTGGCAGCATTGATACTCAACATGGCACTACCAAGAGCAGCATGTAATTTTCCAAATTCAGGCTCACCCAATCCAGCAGGACACCCTTTTACCACACAAGTGATAATGCCACCAATAGTATCGCCATCAGCTTTGACGCTTTCTATCAAGCGCACCATTTCCGCAGCCTTCTCGCTATCTGGACAACGCACGATATTATTCTCCCGTAACGATAGATCGTAATGGGTATAATCATGCAATAAGGCAATATCCCCTACCTGAGAGGTGAACGCCTCGACCGAAATACCCAACTGTTGTAAAGCAAGTTTTGCCAATGCACCTCCTACAACCCGACTGATGGTAATGCGAGCTGACGAACGTCCACCACCGCGATGGTCTCTCAGTCCGTATTTTTGTTGATAGGTATAATCAGCATGCGATGGTCTGAATGTATCACGCATATTGTCATAATCATACGAATGTTGGTTGGTGTTACGTACAATAAAACCAATAGGACAACCTGTCGAACGTCCTTCAAAGACACCGCTAAGCAGTTCGACACGATCGGCTTCCTGCCGTCCCGTGGTTATCTTGCTTTGTCCCGGACGTCGGCGATCAAGTTCCTGTTGGATGAAATCAGGATTGATGAGAATGCCCGCAGGCATTCCATCTACCACACCGCCAATTGCCTCACCGTGGCTTTCCCCGAATGTGGTAAGCGTGAAAAGATGTCCAAACGTATTTTTCACCTTATATCGTTTTAATGATTAGTTTTCATGACAATGGCCACCGCAACTGCATTCACCATCGCCGTGTCCTCCGCAACAACCTTCTCCGTCGTGGTTCCCACACCCACCGCCACAACATCCTTCACCGTCGTGATGGCAACCGCCACCGCAACCTTTACCGCTGAGATGAGCAATCAGTTTCTTAACCTCATCTTCTGTAGCATCTCTGTTTTCCAGAATCTCACCTTCAAAATAGAGGGTCTCGCCAGCCAGAGGGTGATTCATATCTATTTTCACCTTATCGTTGCCCACTTCCAATACACGACCGTAGAAGCGTTGCCCTTCTGCGTTTTGCAAGGGAACAATGGCATCCTCATATATATGTTCGCTATCAAATTTGCCATTCACATGGAATATGGTACGGTCCAACGATGCAACCTGTTGATCGTCATAATCACCATAAGCTTCGTCTTTAGAAAGAGAGAAGCTGAACTGCGCACCCTTTTCCAAGGAAATCACCTGTTGTTCAAAAGCATCGAGGGCAAATCCAAATCCACTTATAAAATGGAATGGTCTGTCAGCCTTAGCTTCTTCTACCATTTCTTTACCATGATCACCATCCACATAGAGTTTGTAAGTGAGGGCTATAAACTTATTGTTTGCATTATTCATATCTTTATCTATTTGTATTACAATTATGTTTCTAACTCTATTTTCAATTTGTATGCAAAGGTACGCATAATTTGATGGAAAAACAAATATTCTATGCGCTTTCGTGAAAATCTGATAAAATGTGTTCTATATTCGCTGTTATTTGATTAAAATCAAGAAACAAGCTGTTTGCGCACACAAACATACAAAACCACTTGTATGATATCAAAATACTCTCTATCTTTGCATCGTCAAACAGGAAAAAGACCTGAAGACAAGTAAGGATAACATTATTAATTTAAGGTAAAAGAAAGGGTAACTAAAATGAAAAGAATGATTTTTGCAGTAGCTGCAATGTTGAGCATGACAATGGCTTTTGCAGACAATGAGAACACTAACAGCGTAAACAATGCTGAGGCTTACAACATGAACATCAACATGAACATGCTCTCACGTGCACTTGATTTGACTGGTGACCAAAAGGCAAGCGTTGCTGACATCCACAAGGTATTCTGTGCAGAAATGGACTTTGCCGGACAGTCAAGCAAGGAAGAGCGTGGTACTATGATGAACAAAGCCATCAACAAGGACTTGGCTTACATGCACACCGTACTTAATGAAGAGCAGTACAAAAAGTATGTAATGCTGCTGAACGCGACCATGACCAACCGTGGTCTGAAATAATCAGCCTCCGATGTGAAAAGGTTAATATAGACAATGGAATCGCTGTTCTCATGATGAGGACAGCGATTTTTTTTGTTGCTCTGTTATACAACTCCTCTACCCTTTCATACGCTTCACTTCTATAATGATGCGACATCCTTGCGTATAACAGGCATCTATCTTTGCATTTCCTCCCAAGCGGCGGGCTATGGCACGGCACAGAGGAAGTCCAATACCCGTACCTACAGTAAACGGATTAATCTTTGTAAACTGTTCGAAAACCCATTCTTGCTTATCGGCAGGAATACCAGGACCGTTATCGGTCACCGTATAACGCAAGAGATCTCCATCTATGGCACAGTTCAACACCACATGACCTTCTTTTGCAAATTTTGTAGCATTATCAATAACGAGTGCTAACGCTTTGCCTATGAGATCCATATCACTGCAGAATGTCTGGTCGGAATTTGGCTCTATTTGCGTTGTTATTTCAAACGAACATTCTGTATGATGTTCCATCTGACGTACTGTATCGTGGAGTAATGCTACCGGATTGAAAGTACTTACCTTCAACTGTCTGCTCTCAACATCGGACACATCAATAATATTGTCGATCAATTTAGTCAATAAGACGCCATTATCGACGATGAGTTTGGTCATCTCCTTACACTCAGGATTATCTGCATAATTCATATCTACAATCTGAGAGAAGCCCACAATGGCGTTGAGCGGCGTACGAATCTCATGTTGGATATTACGGATGAAATTGGTTTTCATTTCAAGTGCACACGACACATCATTATAAGCTCTCTGCAATTTTTTGCGTGCCCTTAATACCGAGAAGAGCCACAATCCTAATACGATCAATATGACAACAGAGACAAAGATAAAGAAATATGCCTCTTGCAATTTCTTATGTTCGAGTTCTTCCTGAATAGCAGAGTTGCGGCGTTGAAGATCATGCAATCCAAGAATTTGTGAGAATTCCTCCGTACTGCTACGTGCCTCCGCCAGACGATTAGAATCGTTGATTTCCACCAGTTTCTTATAACATTCTACGACACCTTTATAGTCTCTCAGATGTTCCAATATTTCTGCACGATTCTTAAAATACAAACTGGTATATGGATTTATTTCCATACGTTTCTTGATAGCGACAATAGAATCGGAAGCTTGTAAAGCCTGGTGCCATTTGCCTTGGTTCATAGCGTGTTCCATAACAAGATTATAGTAATAGCGCTTTGAATCATCGCTTTTGTCTGCTAATAATGTTTTTAGCACGGTTGACAATTCTATGTTGTCACCTTTCGGTTTGCTATTCTTTGTATCATGTTGCAAACAATAGGTGCCATAAATATACCAATACCGATTCAATTGAAATGCCCACAGGCAATGTTGCGATGGATGGTCGCGCTTTTCATAGTCATCTTTATACTTATCGTAGAGTTCCTTAGTACGCTTCAGATACTTCAACGCCAAAGCATTCTTACCATTGCTGCAAGCCGCTAATGCCATTTCAGAGAATATGGTCGCTGCCATATAGGCTTTTTTGATCTTTTCACCTGGGAAGGTGCGGTCAATATATTGACAGAGTTCCTGCATAGTATTCAATGCCATTTGCTCATTATTGGTATCATTATAGTGTTCATAGATAGCACTTTTGCCTTCTATCACACAGCGAGGTTCTTGGGAAATATTTGTCATTTCGCGTGCTATGACCATTGCAGTATGGAATAGTCCGTTGTTCTGATAACCATACATCACAAAGCGAAAGCAGTTGAAAATGGCATTCATACGCTTAGGATAGTGCTGTTTCAGTTCGTAAAGGATTTCACGCGCCTTATTAGGATTTTTATATTTCAGCGCATAAATATACACTTGCTGCGTATAGGCTTCAGTAATGGCAAGCGTATCGTTCTGCTTCTTTCCTTCTCTCATCAGCATTTGTGAAAGTTGCATGGCATTATCATTATAAATGGCTGCTTCTGCATTCTTATACAACTGTTGAAGGTGGGCGGTCTTGAAGCCGTCATATTGACTTTTTGCTTGGACTGACAATGCTATTGCCAACACAAATATCGTCAAAACACTCTTGACAAGCACAGAGGTTGAAACAGTTACGATTTTGGTCATATATTATCTGGTTAGGTGTTAGTAATATGATATGGTCGTGGTTAACCAATATGCAAATATACAAACTAATTGACTCACTACCAAGTTTTTTATCTTTTTTCTCTATACAGAACCTTAAAATATTCGCATTCCTGGACAAGCAAATAAAAAAAGCACACCGGTCGGGGAAACCAGTGTGCTGATTATTTAATCTCTCCCAAATCCTTATGACCGGATTTAGGCTTATTGTAGCTTTTTTATTCAGGTTTACTATATCGATCGCCAGCTTCTTTGACAAGGCGACGAGCAAACGGCTGAGGATAACCAGGACGTTCAACAGTTTTACCAAAACCATACTCGCTACGCAAGAATCGTCCCTGAGCATCTACAGGTTTGACTGCCATGTCGTTATGGCGAACGATAAGATAGGTAGCCAACTGCTTCCAACGAGCAAGCATCTGCTGTGCTTTATTGACACTATAGTCATTGAGGAACTTCTGCATCTGTGCAGGTTCCATCGTCTGTGCCTTCGCCTCTATTTCTGCCTGTTGGTCGAAATAAGACTGCTGCAAAGAGTCTCTCACCTGTTTCAAGTCGGGGAAGAGAGCTGAATAACGGGGATAAACCATATTGCTCACCCAGTTGCACACCCAGAAAGCACTACGGTCGCTGAAAGTGATGGCATCAGCTCCTGGTGCATTGAAGCATTCCGGACGCTGGGTCATCGAACAATAGATAGGCACGAATGCCACCATATTGCCATCATCGTTGCCAAACCAGAAACATCCTCCTACCTCACGAGGTAACCAAGAACGCATCTGCGAAACAAATACGAAGGATGCCTGCTGGGTTGAGATTGGGCGCTCGTTGAAGTAAGTTTTACCATCAACCTTATAGTAAAGAGGTGTCGGGCGATATGGCATCTGCCAGATTCCTCCTCCGATGTCGGTAGAATCAATAGCCAACGGGGTGCCTTCATAGTGATCACGCATGTCGTTGATGACATCGGCAACACTCAGTTTCTTGTCAGGTACTAACCACAAAGGCATATCCTCGGCATCTTTGTCCTTACCGAGTACCCATGGCAGATAGCGTTCCATTCCCTTCTTATGGTGATTGAAGAAACTCCATGCACGAGCATCACAAATACGGCGACCAGAGAAATCGGGAGCTGCGTAAGTCCATTTCCATGCGAAATCTTCATCCTTACCAGTGTACCATCCCATCTTACGGGCATACTTCACCACATTCTTTGAATAGAGAACGTTTTTATTGTCCTTCATATTAAAACGTCCGATACGGCTCTGGTTGGCGTGTGCACAGATAGCATCATCGGGAATACGCAAAGCAACCCATACGGTACGCTCTTTGGATACCTTTCGATCAGGACCGCATCCCTGCATCTCCATAATCCATGCTTCGTCAGCATCACAGATGGTGAATGTCTCACCTTCTGAACAATAACCATATTGTTCTACAAGAGAGGTCATTACGCGGATGGCCTCACGAGCTGAGCGTGAACGTTGCAGGGCGATATAAATGAGTGAACCATAGTCGATGATACCTGTAGAATCAACCATTTCCTCACGACCGCCATACGTAGTCTCACCAATAGTAACTTGCCATTCGTTGGTATTTCCAACTACATTATAGGTTTCTTCTGCTTCATCAATCTCGCCAAGATATTTATTGGTATCCCATTCATAAACCTTACGCTTAGTACCCTTAGCATGTTTACCTGCTGCATAATGATAAAGTGGCATGTAAGAGCCAAAGGAATCTGCACTATAACTGCAGATGACCGATCCGTCAACACTGGCTTTCTTGCCGACAATAAAATTGGTGCAAGCTTCCACTTCGGTGGCCATCATGGTTGCCATCAGCATGCTCACCGAAAGAATCATTCGTTTACATTGTAACATTATCGTGAAATTTCATAGTTATACATCAATATCTAACA
Organism: Prevotella sp. P4-98; assembly: GCF_002251405.1. Taxonomy (NCBI): domain Bacteria; kingdom Pseudomonadati; phylum Bacteroidota; class Bacteroidia; order Bacteroidales; family Prevotellaceae; genus Prevotella; species Prevotella sp. P4-98. The sequence goes on from NZ_NPJC01000075.1 coordinate 17,111, forward strand.
AGCCTTGAAACTCATATCCAATCCCTTGACAGAATGGGTCAGAGCGCCAACCGAGATGAAATCAACACCTTGTTCGGCGTAGTCGCGAATGATATCAAAGGTAATACCACCACTCGACTCTGTTTCATAACGATGTGCGATAATGTCAACCGCCTTCTTGGTGTCAGCAACAGAGAAATTATCGAGCATGATGCGATCTACGCCGCCATGATCGAGAACCTGCTGCAATTCATCAAACGAGCGTACCTCAATTTCTATCTTTAGATGGAGTCCTTTTTCTTCAAGATACTTGTGGCAGCGGTCAATAGCATTAACAATGCCTCCTGCGAAATCTATATGATTGTCTTTCAACAGAATCATGTCAAACAAGCCAATACGATGGTTCACACCACCGCCAATCTTCACGGCCTGTTTCTCCAACATGCGCATACCTGGTGTGGTCTTACGGGTATCGAGCACGCGTGTTCCTGTACCTTGCAAGCGTTCTACATAACGATTGGTCATGGTGGCAATACCACTCATGCGCTGCATGATATTAAGCATCAGACGCTCTGTCTGAAGCAAAGAGCGCACCTTACCTGTTACTACCATGGCAATGTCGCCTTTCTTCACTTTCGATCCGTCACCCATCAGTACTTCTACCTGCATTTCTGGGTCGAAGCGACGGAACACTTCTTTGGCAACTTCTACACCAGCAAGAATACCATCTTCCTTAATGAGTAGATGCGATTTTCCCATGGCGTCAGCAGGAATACAACACAAAGTGGTGTGGTCACCATCGCCAATATCTTCGGCAAAGGAGAGATCAATAAGTTGATCCACGAGTTGTTCTACACTTAACATAATGTTTTTGTATTTAAGAGTTTATACTAATTTGCTTTTTTCTTTTCTGTACCAGACAATAAACCACACAAGAGCTACAACCAGACAGAGGATGCCTAACAGATATCCGATGTTTTCAGGCAGGTGGAATGCTTGTTTGGAGACAAAGAGGAATGTGGTACACACCGTTGTCATCAACAACGCAGGTATGAGCGTGATGATATAGGGTTTCTTCTGGCGTACAAGATACACCGTTAATGTCCATAGGGTAAATACACTAAGCGTCTGGTTTGCCCATCCAAAATACTGCCAAATGATATTGAAGCCATCAGGATTTTCTATCTGCCAAACCAACATGGCGATGGAGGATATAAACAAGGGCAGACAAATGGCAAGACGCTTGATGATTGGACGTTGGTCGATATGAAGCCATTCACCAATGATCAGACGGGCAGAACGGAATGCAGTATCACCACTGGTAATAGGGGCAGCTACGACACCCAACAAGGCAAGAATAGCACCTGCCACACCCAACCAGTCGTTACAAACGATATTTACGACCGCAGGGGCTGATGTCGAAAATCCTGTATTCACAGCAGCAATCAGTTCGTATCCAGGAGCTGGACTGCCATAGAAGAACCAAGATGATACGGTAGCCCAAATCAAGGCAACAACTCCTTCGGTAATCATGGCACCATAGAAGATGGGGCGTCCCATGTGCTCACTTTTCACACAACGAGCCATCAATGGACTTTGAGTAGCGTGGAAACCGCTAATGGCACCACAGGCAATAGTGATAAAGAGACAAGGAAATATCTGATCTGTCCATTTCTCCGGTTCGGCTTCTGCACCCATATTATAAAAATGAGTCCATAGCTCTGGAAGCTGAGGCATCTTCACAAAGAGCATCACCATAAGAGCGCCTGCCATAAAAAGCAACGAAAAAGCGAAAAGAGGATAGATCTTTCCTATGATCTTATCGATTGGCAACATGGTTGCAATTACATAATAAGCAAAAATGACTATAATCCAAAACAGACTCGAACCCCATATCGAATGAAGGATCTCGGCTGGGGAATATACAAATACCGTACCGACCATGATAAGCAGCAGTACGGTGAAGGCCAACATCACCATCTTGGCATTGCGGCCCAGATACTTGCCGATAAGTTCAGGCAGACTGGCTCCGTCATTACGCATGGAAAGCATACCACTGAGATAATCGTGCGTAGCTCCGGCAAAAATACAGCCGAGCACAATCCACAGATAAGCCACAGGACCAAACTTCGCGCCCAGAATAGCGCCGAAAATAGGACCAGTACCGGCAATGTTCAAAAATTGAATCATGAAAATCTTCCATCCAGGAAGTACAAGGTAGTCAACACCGTCAGCCTTAGCAACAGCTGGCGTCACACGGTCGTCTGGACCGAATACCTTCTCCACAAAGCGTCCATAGAGAAGATATCCCAAAATCAGAGCCACAAGACTCAATATAAAAGATACCATTTTTTAGTTGTTATTTATAAACTTCGTGCAAAGATAATAAAAACTTTATAGTTTGAACGCCGTTCTACCAACTTTTTTGTACCTTTGTGCACAAAAACTCTAATAAATTGAAACGGACAACCTTTTTATATATCCTCATCGCACTCTTTGCGCTCTCCTGTAAAGCACAGCCGAAGCATGAATTAAGGGCAGCATGGCTCACCACAGTAGGTGGATTAGACTGGCCGCATAACTATGCGCAGTCTCCTAAATCTATACGTCGGCAACAAGAAGAACTATGTCGCACTCTCGACCTTCTGAAAGAGGCTCACGTCAATACCGTGCTCTTTCAGACGCGTATCCGCGGTACTGTCATTTACCCCTCTACACAAGAGCCATGGGACGGATGCACATCGGGCAATCCCGGTCAAAATCCCGGCTACGATCCCCTGCAGTTTGCCATCGATGAATGTCATCGCAGAGGTATGGAACTGCACGCTTGGGTGGTTACCATTCCGATAGGTAAATGGAATGGAGCTGGAGCTCGCAACCTAATGCGACGCAACCCACGCCTCGTCAAACGTATAGGAGACGAGGCATATATGAATCCTGAAGCGGCTGGTACTGCAGACTATCTGGCAGACCTTTGTGGCGACATTACCAAGCGTTACGATGTGGACGGAATCCATCTCGACTACATCCGCTACCCAGAAACATGGAAAATTAATATCAACAGGCAGACGGGACGTACGTATATTACTCGCATCGCACAGGCAATTAGCCAAAGGGTGAAATCCATCAAACCTTGGGTAAAAATGAGCTGTTCTCCTATCGGAAAATACAAAGACCTCGACCGACAAGAAAGCTATGGGTGGAATGCATACACACGCGTTTGTCAAGATGCACAGCAATGGTTACGTGACGGAATAATGGATCAACTCTATCCGATGATGTATTTCGACGGCAAACACTTTTATCCCTTTGCCAGCGATTGGAGCGACAACCGTTATGATGGACAAACAGCAGCAGGACTGGGCATTTATATGCTCTCACCCAAAGAGCGCAACTGGTCGCTGTCGGCTGTTGAAAGACAAATGAATGTGGCACGACAAATGGGATTGGGACATGCTTACTTCCGTACAAAATTCCTCACAGACAATGTGAAGGGCATATACGACTTCGTTTGTCGTTTCGATGCCACATTGGCGCTCACCCCTGCCCTCAAGACATCAACACCTGCGCCTGCGGCTCCACAGCACTTCTCGGCAACTCCGTCTCCATCGGGCTACCGGTTGTCTTGGGCTCCTGTTACCTCACAGCATCCCAACGAATACATCGTCTATACCGTCTATGCTTCTACTCACTATCCTGTCAACACAAATGATGCCAACAACATCGTCGCCATCCGTTGGCAAGATACGACAATAGAAATCAAACGACAGAAAACAGAAGCACCACTTCACTTCGCAGTATCAGCAGTAGATCGCTACGGACAGGAGAGCCAGCCTGCTCAACCTAACCGAACGACTGCTCAACAAGAGGCTAAGACTTCCCTACTCGACTGCGATGGTACAACTCTTCACGTTCCTACCGAACTGCTGACTGGGGAGATTACCACAATTGCCATTTGTTCTATGCAAGGACAAACACTTGCCACCCATCCCGCTGACACAGCAATCCCCGTAGGGTTTCTGCCAGATGGCGTATATGAGGTTGTTTCGCCACGACAACACGACAACCAACAACATATTGGATATTTTGTCATCAGAAAAGGGAAATAATTCAAACGAATTGACTAACTTTGCAAAACAAAATAAATGGAAAAAATCATATTAGGTATCGACCCTGGCACGAATATCATGGGATATGGTGTGCTGAAAGTGGTGGACCATCACGCCGAAATGGTGACGATGGGAGTTATCGATATGCGAAAATTTCCAGATGGCTACCTTAAACTCGGACACATCTTCGAGCGAGTCACGGGAATCATCGATGCCTATCTGCCCGACGAATTGGCTATTGAAGCACCTTTCTTCGGAAAGAACGCACAGACCATGCTGAAGCTCGGACGTGCACAAGGTACAGCCATCGCTGCAGCCATCCATCATGGAGTTCCTATTCATGAATATGCTCCGATGAAAATCAAAATGGCAATAACAGGTATCGGTTCGGCATCCAAAGAACAGGTAGCAGGAATGCTACAACGAATGTTGAAATTTGATGCAGACGCTTTAACAAAATTCCGGGATGCAACAGATGCGCTGGCCGCAGCCTATTGCCATTTTCTGCAAATGGGAAGACCAGAATCACAGGCCAACTATCGTAGCTGGAAAGACTTCGCCAATAAAAATCAGAATAGAATATGCAAAAAATAATTGATATACAACAGGGTGTCACCCGTATGGAAGAATGGCGAATGGCTCAACCCGTCGATTTCCAATCTCTCGACGGCGAACATATCGCCATTGTAGGACGCAACGGCAGTGGAAAATCCATGCTCGTAGATATCATTACCGGCAGACATCCTTTACGGTTGCAGCCTCCTAAATACGATTTCTCACCAAGTACAAAACCGTTGGTTTCAGACAACATACGATACATCACATTTCGCGATTCATACGGTACGTCTGACGGAGCATATTACCTCCAGCAACGATGGAATCAACACGATATAGACCCTGAGACTCCACGTGTGGGTGACCTCTTGGAAGAGGCATACCAAATGGCAGGCGAAGATACACCAGAACATCGAGGTTTACAACAACATCTATACGAACTCTTCCATATCCAACAGCTAACTGATAAATATATCATCAGTCTGTCGAGTGGTGAACTGCGCAAATTCCAGCTCACTAAGACGCTCCTTGCAGATCCTCGCGTACTAATCATGGATAATCCGTTTATTGGACTCGATGCCACAACACGCGACCAACTCAAAGTATTGCTGAGCACCCTGGCTCATGAGCGCGCGCTACAGATCATCCTTGTGCTCTCCAAAACTGATGACATTCCAGACTTCATCACGCATGTCGTGGAGGTCAAACAAGGAGTGGTACAACCCAAATGCACATTAGAAGAATACAACAACAGACAACCAACTATACCTTCACACGTCCTCTCCGAAGAGAAACGCGAAGCTATCATCCAATTGCCCAACAAAGCCAATGACTATACAGCACATCAGGTTATTGCCATGCATCAGGTGGGCATACGCTATGGAGAACGAACCATCTTGAAAGAACTCGATTGGACGGTATGCGATGGAGAGCGTTGGGCGCTCAGCGGACAGAACGGAAGCGGAAAATCCACTCTTCTCTCTCTGGTATGCGCCGACAACCCTCAAAGCTATGCTTGCGACATAACACTTTTCGACAGACAACGCGGATCGGGAGAGAGCATCTGGGACATCAAACGACATATTGGATATGTATCTCCTGAAATGCATAGAGCTTATCAAAAAGACCTTCCTGCCGTTCGCATCGTAGCAAGCGGACTGAAAGATTCTGTAGGACTCTACGTCAAACCCAATCCCGAAGAATACGAAATATGCAGATGGTGGATGGATATCTTCGGACTCGAAGGACTCTACGACAGACCCTTTCTCAAACTGTCAAGTGGTGAACAACGACTCGTACTCTTGGCTCGTGCCTTCGTTAAAGACCCACAACTCATTATCCTTGATGAACCACTCCACGGGCTCGACCTCTACAATCGCCGTTTGGTGAAAGATGTGATAGAAACCTTCTGCCAACGTCCACACAAGACAATGGTCATGGTGACCCACTACGAAGAGGAACTACCCAACAATATCACTAACAAGATTTACTTAATCAAACAACAATAACATATTATATATGAAGAAGTTATTTATTGTACTAATGATGGCTTTCTGTGCTAATGCGCAAGCACAGGATATCTTCAACGAGATTAAACACAAAGCCTTCGATGCTGTGAGCAACGAACAGACTTTGCCAATCATGAAACAGATCAATCAGTTTAAACTCGATGCGCTCAATTATCTTGCAATAAGCATGCAGGAACAGATGCCAGACGCACCAGTACTCTATCTTGACGAACAGGCATTAGGACTGAACAATTTCATTACGGCATATATCATGCAACTGGTAAAAATGAATAATATGCCCGATGCTGCACAAGTGAAGATCACCAAGATTTTTATCGATGCCTCCGTGTCAAACCCACTCTTCAACGACAAGGAAGAAGAACCTGCACACAGCTATCTAAACAATGCCAGCAGCATCACACGATTCTCACTCGATACCGACTGGCCTCGGGCTTTGGCTGCTGTTCAAGCACAACTGAAAGACTAACATTACCCAAAAACTAACAATAACAATAACAAAAACAGATCAACAACTATGGAAAGAACATGGAGATGGTTTGGCAAAAACGATAAGATAACGCTTGCCATGCTAAAACAAATCGGTGTGGAAGGCATCGTAACTGCTCTTCACGACGTACCTCTTGGTGAAGTTTGGACCAGGAAAAAAATCAAAGATCTCCGCGAATATATCGAAAGCTACGGCATGCGATGGAGCGTCGTGGAATCATTACCCGTGGTAGAGACTATCAAATACGGAGGTCCTGACCGTGACCAACAGATAGAAATCTATAAGGAATCGCTCCGCAACCTATCGGCTGAAGGCATCCATACCATCTGTTACAACTTCATGCCCGTACTCGACTGGGCTCGTACAGACTTGCTTCACGCGAATCCTAACGGTTCGTCAAACCTATTCTTCTCTTATGCAGAATTTGCCTATTTCGATATTTATATACTCAAAAGACAAGGCGCACGCGAAGAATGGGCACGCTTCCAATTCCCAGCTGGCGTAGGTGAAGGACGTAACGTACTGGAAGAGGCTGATGCGCTCGCCAAAACCATGACTCCAGAGAAAGACCATCAACTGGTAGAAAACATCGTTATCAAAACGCAAGGTTTTGTAAGTGGCAACTTCAAAGAGGGCGACGAACACCCCCTCGAACTCTTCCACCAGTTGCTCGCAAACTATGATGGTATTGACAAGAATCAACTGAGGGAAAACATGAAATACTTCCTCAACGCTATCATGCCTACCTGCGAAGAGTGTGATATGAACATGTGTGTGCATCCCGACGATCCCCCCATCGAGATTCTCGGTCTCCCACGCATCGTACGCACCCAAGAAGATATCCAATGGTTCCTTGATGCTGTTCCTAACAAGCACAACGGACTGACCTTCTGCGCTGGGAGTCTCTCTGCTGGCGCTTATAACAATGTGGTGGAGATGGCACGTAAATTTGCACCACGCACCCATTTCGTACACCTCCGCTCTTGTCATATCTTCCCCAATGGCGACTTTACAGAAGCCTCACACCTTGGAGGACGTGCCGATATCATCGAACTGGCACGTATTTTCGAACAAGAGAATCCTGCGTTGCCCATGCGTGTGGATCACGGCATGACAATGCTTGGCGACGAGACTAAAGGTTATAATGCAGGCTACTCGTTCCTCGGACGTATGTTTGCCATGGGACAAGTACAAGGCATTCTCGCCACCGTTGACCGTGAATTAGGAATAGAATACAAACAACCCGGATTTTATGAATAACAACCTTTTCAACATTAAAGACAACGTTGTTGTCATCACAGGCGGAACAGGCGTTCTTGGACGTGCCATCGCTAAGTATCTGGCCCTTGAAGGAGCCAAAGTCATCATCCTCGGCCGTAAGGAAGAGGTTGGACAGAAAATTGCTTCTGACATCAGCGAAGCAGGTGGCGTGTGTGAGTTTATGAAAACTGACGTCATGAACCAAGAGGTCGTTCAGCAAAACTGCGACGACATCATGCGTAAATACGGACGTATCGACACTCTCCTCAATGCTGCGGGAGGTAATATGCCGGGCGCTACCATCGCTCCCGATAAAACCTTCTTCGACCTCGATGCCTCACAGTTCCAGACTGTTCTCAATCTGAACCTCACAGGAACGGTCATCCCCACCCAAGTATTTCTTCGTCCCATGGTAGCTCAGGGAAAAGGTAGCATCATCAACTTCTCTTCGATGGCTGCTTTCCGTCCCATGACTCGCGTATGTGGTTATGCTGCTGCCAAGGCTGGTATCAGCAATTTCACAGCATATATGGCAACAGAATGTGCCAAGAAGTTTGGCGAAGGAATTCGCGTCAACGCCATTGCTCCCGGTTTCTTCATTACCGAACAGAACCGTGCTTTGTTGACCAATCCCGATGGTACCTTCACACAGCGTGGTCAGGATGTGATTCGTCAGACTCCCTTCGGCCGCATGGGTGATCCTGAAGAACTCTGTGGCACAATCCACTATCTGATGTCAGAAGCTGCAAAATTCGTCACCGGTACCGTTGCTGTTGTTGACGGAGGTTTTAATGCTTTTGCCATGTAAGTTCCAAACAATACATCATACTCCAAAGGAGAGCCACACCTCGTGTGACTCTCTTTCTTTTTCCAGAAAGTTTTAGTATTCCTCATAAATTTTCTGTGTATGATTATAAAAAGAGAGTTAGGATTACGGCATAAGACAAAAAGAGATTCTCAAGGCAGAGAACCTCCTGCGACTCATTATATGTTGACCACAAGTCCATCGTATGCCATGCGAATATGAGGAGGCAAGATATTATTGACCTCATCATGTTTTCCTATGCTATGTGCCGCATGAGTAAGCCATGTTTGACGTGCTCCTATCTTTTTCGCAAATGCCACCGCTTCATCAAGCGTCTGGTGTGAATGATGCGGAGTACGGCGAAGCGCGTTAACCACCAGCACTTCTGTTCCTTTCAGATATTCCAATTCACTATCTGCAATGGTTTTCATATCTGTAATATATGTCAATCCACCAATCCGATAACCTAAAATGGGCAAGTCGTGATGCATCACCTGTATCGGCATGATATCAATACCGTTGATGTTAAACACCTCATGAGGATGAATCTCATGAAGTCTGATGACAGGAGTATTGGGATAGCGATGTTCTCCAAAACAATATGGAAGCATCTTCAATAACGATTGACGTGCAATAGGGTCCGCATAGACGTTCACCTCTCCAAACTGACAGAAAGGCCTGACATCATCAAGTCCTCCAACATGGTCATAGTGGGCATGGGTGATAAGGATTCCATCTATCCGACTGAAGGGCAAGGGCATAATCTGTTGACGGAAGTCTGGCCCACAGTCGATAAGCAAGCGTGTGTCTCCCTCCTCTAACAGCGCCGAACATCTCAACCTTTTATCATGTGGATCTTGACTGCTACAGGTAGGACATTGGCATCCAATGGTAGGAACGCCACACGATGTTCCAGTACCGAGGAAGGTTATTTTCATATAATATTCACTTCTGGTTTGATGGTTATTCCGAATTTTTCTTTCACATCACGCTGGATCATCCGGCAAAGATCAACAATTTCCTGACCGGTAGCATTACCACGATTCACCAACACCAAGGCCTGACGATCGTGAACGCCTGCATGTCCTACGGTACGTCCCTTCCATCCACATTGGTCTATCATCCATCCTGCAGGAATCTTCTCGTGATTTGCATCGATGGTATAGTGTGGCATATTCTCATATTGTGATGCCAATGCCTCATATTGTGATCGTTCCACAATGGGATTCATGAAGAAACTTCCTGCATTTCCCATAACAGCAGGATCAGGCAGTTTCTCTTGTCGTATGCCGATGATGACCTCTCTCAATTGACTTGCTGTGAGATGAGTCATGTTTCGCCTTTCAAGTTCGCTGCGAATGTTACCATAATCGAGTTTAGGTTGAAAATCTCTTTGGGTACGATAGGTCACATGGGTGATCAGATATTGATTCTTCCATTCTCCTTTAAACCGACTCTGACGATATGCGTACCGACAAGCAGCGGCATCTATGAGCTGTAACGCTCCCGAAGCGATCTCGATGGCTTCAATGGTCTCTATAAAGTCTTTCACCTCAACACCATAGGCACCGATGTTCTGTACCGCGCTGGCACCCACATCACCCGGAATCCACGAGAGATTCTCCATGCCGTAATATCCATGCTTCACACTATAATCTACTACATCATCCCATACCTCGCCGCTTCCACAGCGTAGGGTGTCCTTCTGTGGTGTTATGCCTTTGATGGCTGAGCGCACGACAATGCCTTTGAAATCCTGTGTCAACAGGAGATTACTTCCACCTCCAATAATCAGAAAAGGTTGGGCTGACTGACGAAGAATGTCGGCCACAGCTTTTGCTTCATCGGCAGTCGAATATTCCAAGAAGCGGTCACAACGGGCTTCAATACCAAAGGTATTGTGCTGCTTCAAACTATAGTCATGAATATCTTTCATAGCGTTGTTCCTATTTATATTAGGTTGAGAGTTTAGACAGCATCCATTTTCCTCCTTCGTGTCGGAAGGTCAGTTCTGTCTCCAAACCATTAGCGATACCTCTCAGCACGAACACCTTACATTTTCCTGCTTTATGATTGGTACCATAGATAATGTTATAAATCATATCCGTAGGTAATTCAGGTGCAAAAGCTGGCCACGTATCTGGTGTTATCACTCCTTCCATCTCATTGAAGTCATCGTCAGGATCCGGTCCCACAAAATCTACCGTCTCTCGGAGATGGTGCATCTGATAGTCGGCATTAGAAGCAAAATGCTCGTAAAAGTCAAGAAACGATGCATTATGTGATTCATGCAAAGGAATGTGTATGATCTTCTGCATCATCCATCTTCCGTTAATACGGTCGAAGACATACTGTTTGATGGATTTCGAGTGAAAATATATTTTCTCCACCACAGCATGTGAGACAGAAATCTGCTTGGTTTCTTCCAATTGTTTCTCGCTGTCGAAAATCAGCGTATAGAAATCTTGTCGCATGAAGAAATTCTCCATATGCCATTTGCTTTTAGGCAACAATTCAATATCGTCTCCACGTACGACAGGTAGTGGAAACTTAATACGGCTGTATTGTAATTTCCTATTGGCGGCGAAATTGAATACAAAATCATCAAACAGCTCATCAGCCGCTTTTGGCATCGGCTCCTCTTCGATTGCCTTCATCTCGTTGTCAGCAACCGTAGAGTCAACAGTCGCAGTAGTGTCAGCAACCGTTTCTTCGGTAGATTCTACCGTTTTGTTACCCTGGCAACCAGCCAGCAAACAGACCATAACATAAAACGCAATCCAATATCGTTTCATCATTGACCTCCATCTATTTTATAAACTTCTCTCAATTTTTCGGCAAAGGTACAAAAAACTCCCAACTCCTAATCCATAATTCTTATTTTTTTTATACCTTTGCAGAAAATTTAGTTTTATATCAATGATTATGATACTCGACAAGATAAACCAACTCTTAGACGAAGTGCGGCAAATGACGGCCGCCAACGCAGAAGAGGTAGAGCAGTTACGACTGAAATACCTCAGCAAGAAAGGTGCCATTACAGCTTTGATGAACGATTTCCGCAATGTTCCAGCCGACCAGAAAAAGACTGTGGGCATGAAAATCAACGAACTCAAGCAAATAGCACAGGAGCGCATCAACCAACTCAAGACTGATACCGAAACAGTAGAATGCGATGCGCAACATATCGACCTCACACGCACACCCTACCCCATCGGATTGGGTACACGTCATCCGCTCACTATTGTTACCAACGAGATTATCGACATCTTCTCGCGTATGGGATTTGTATTAGCCGATGGACCTGAAGTAGAGGACGACCTCCACGTGTTCACCCGTATGAACTTTGCTGCAGACCATCCTGCACGTGACATGCAAGATACTTTCTTTGTGTCACAACATCCTAACGATGTCACCAAAAATATCCTGCTCCGTTCCCATACCTCAAGTGTACAGGCTCGCGTGATGGAGACTACCCAGCCTCCTATCCGCATCATCTGCCCCGGACGCGTATATCGTAACGAGGCCATTACCGCCCGTGCTCATTGTTTCTTCCATCAGGTAGAAGGATTGTATATCGACAAGAACGTATCGTTTACCGACCTCAAGCAGGTATTGTTGTCCTTTGCACGTGAAATGTTTGGTGCAGATACCAAGATACGTCTTCGTCCAAGCTATTTCCCATTTACCGAGCCCAGCGCTGAGATGGACATCTCTTGCTTCATCTGTGGCGGAGAAGGCTGCGGATTCTGCAAGCACACAGGATGGGTAGAGATTCTCGGTTGTGGTATGGTCGATCCCAATGTTCTTGAACAATGCGGTATTGATTCAAGCGTTTATAGCGGCTATGCCTTTGGTATGGGTGTTGAACGCATTACCAACTTAAAATACCAGGTAAGCGACCTCCGCATGTTCTCTGAGAACGACGTCCGCTTCCTCCACGAATTCGAGTCAGCCGACTAATTTCATCACACCGACATATTCAAGAAGGCTCCTGTCATCAGCGAGCCTTCTTTTTTGTTGCTATACTCAACCATAGTCTTTCGTCTGTACGGCAAAGTTCTAACCGTTTCAAGGCTCCATGAAAATTACTTTTGCGCCACAAGAATAATCATTCCAATCATTCAAACAAAAGTATCATCCTCTCCTTAGAGGAATAATACGGATAGAGGTAGCTTTGGAATAATACGGATAGAGGTAGTAGTCTTACGCTTCTCAAACCATAATCAACAGAAAGGTTGAACAGCTATAGAATGTAGAAAAGAAAGACCATATTCGATAAGAAATAATCTGTTAGGGAACTTTCCGAAAAATTGCGAGTTCTAGATTTACTTTTTTTACACGGCATCACCATAAGAGACTAATCTGCAAAAGGTGGTTCACATACTACTTTTGAACAAAAAAAAACAGCGTAAATACATCATTTACGCTGCTTGTTGGTAGTCGATAGGGGAATCGAACCCCTATGCCAAGATTGAGAATCTTGTATCCTAACCATTAGATGAATCGACCATCATTCTTTTGTCTTTTTAGGAAAGCCCAGCGGAAGCTGGGGGATTCGAACCCCCGGTACGGTAACCCGCACGGCAGTTTAGCAAACTGCTGGTTTCAGCCACTCACCCAAACTTCCTAACCGGTTGTTCTTTCTTAACCTTAGGCGTTTTCTCTCAAACGCGGTGCAAAGGTACTACATATTTTTGAGAACACCAAATATTTTGAAAAATTTTTCTGATTTTTTCTGCATTATGCCCATTTTTTCTGCTTTTCCACCGCAAGCCCTACCCTCTTGAGCCTATATATTGACGATTCTTGAGTTTTCCGCACATCCCTTAGACATTCTCCACCCCACACTTCGGACAGATACCTTTGCGATGCATCCTTGCGCCACAATTGCCACAAACATACCGATAATGCGAATACCGGAAATAGCGCCACAGGGCAAAGATGATATAGACAACAAGAAATAGGAAACCTATATAATATAAGGTAGTGATGCTGAAAAGAACATAATCGACTGCACATACTCCAGCAAGTCCGCATAAGTAAAGCAACCCTTCAGAAGGCTCCAAACGATGCACTACATCATCTATCGTCGCCACACCTACGATAAGGATGGCCCATACGGAGGCAATAAAGAGTGCAAGAAACCACGGTAGCGAAAACGGGTTGAGCGAAGGGTGATAATAGAAATGTCGCCACGATTCGGGACTGAACATCTGTATGGATGCATAGAGCGTTGCAGAAGAGGCGATGAGTATGCACAACAATGTAGGATAGAACGAATCAATATCGTTGAAATGAACTATACGCGCATTATGGCGCATCAAACGACGAAGACCGTATGCCACTACGACAACAACCAATAATGCCAGGAATAGCAACAGATGGGTATCTGAAAAGAAATCTATAAACTGGGAAATGGGGTCGTTGGGCGATACGCAAGGCAACATCTCGCTCTCACGAATCCATCCCTGTGTCATCTGGTCGCGCGCCACCTTCACCCAAACGGAATCTATCGTATCTGACGAGATGGTCTTGATGTCGGCCACAACAAGGGGATCGCCTTTCGACACATATAGCGTATCGAAAGCCTGAGATCCTGCCTCATCGGAAATGGGCATCTGGCTGGCCTTAACCACGAAGTTATAGTTCTGAGAATAATGATGGGTAGTAAAGAACGACAAGGAGTCTATCTGACGCTCGGTAAGGTCCCATGCGTCAGGCGAAACAGGTCCATGGTTGTAACAGGCAGACAACAACAGGACGATCACACACAACAGGCTATTTTTCACTTTCTCCATAGACATTCATCTGACAATGACGACAATCAAACTCTAAACGAAACCTACGACCATCAGACAATCGCAGAAACAAGGGTTCCCTCCAATGGGCCTTTGTCCCGCCATGTTTCACACAACCGCCAAGCGCATAGCGCAGACAATGGCGACATTGCATCAACAAGGAAGCCTTCTGTCGTGATGACTGGAGTTCGAATGCTTGTTCGGAAGGATGAAGCCCTTGTGAGATATAAAAGTCGTGTGCCTTTGCGTTGGAGATATTATACAGATAGTCATACGGATAAAGGGCCGACACAGACGCGGGAATGTGGGCCGATAAAACTTTAGACTGACCATCCGCTTGAGGAGTGGACAACATGAGTTTTTCGACAAGACGCCTGCGCAGATCTGCGAGGAAACTGCTGGGGATGAAATAATTGAAATCATCACTCATCTCCACCTGCTCGCAAAGATAGGGTGTTCCTCCGAGTTTCGAGAGTTGCCTGACGATATTGTCGCGTTGTGGTTTCTCTGAAGCCTGATGCTCACAGGCAATACCTACCGAAACCTCGCCAACCGAGAGATTAAAGCCCTGTTCGTCGGCTGCCAACCGCATGATGATGGGAATCTTGCGTTCTGCACTCGGACGAGAGAGTAGTTTTTCAAATTCCTGGTCGTTATTACGATAGAGTGCCATTCCTGGACGAAGATTCCGAGGCATCTTTTGAGGATAGAGTCTGTTGCCTTCCGCTCGGTTGACACGGAATCCTTCCAGTTCGCGGTCTCCCGTAATGAAACACAATCCGTCACCATTGGCAAATGCAGCAGTTCCTGCAACATTAAAGGAGTTGTTGCGTATCTCTTTCACATATCCCACATACTCGCCCATGGCCTTTGGTGTATCGGGAGAGAAGATGTCTGGTTGGCGTCCATTCAGGAAATAATGTGTAAAACCACGGTTAAAGGTCTTTTTCAGATTGGGTGTGAAGGTATAGCTGCACGTTCCCTTCGAAGCGCGGCAATAGCGATCAGGCTGATTGGCAACAATCTTATTGAGGCGAAGGTTATAGGCAGCCACGACATTTTTTACATAGGTGACATCCTTCAACCTTCCTTCTATCTTGAATGAGGTGGCTCCTGCTTCGACGAGTTGATCGAGCACATCCGCCTGATTGAGGTCTTTCAACGACAAGAGGTGGCGCTGGTGTTCGATTTCGCGTCCTTCTGCATCGACAAGGTCGAATTTCATACGACAGAACTGCGCACACGCTCCACGGTTGGCAGAACGTCCGAAACAGTATTGCGACGCATAGCAGATACCGCTATAGCTGACACACAAGGCTCCATGAACAAACACTTCGAGTTCGACATCTGGCACAGCCTCATGGATGCTTCTGATTTCCTCTACCGATAGTTCGCGTGCCAAGACCACCCGTTGAAATCCCAATTCTGCCAGCCATTTCACCTTATCTGCCGTACGATTGTCGGTCTGTGTTGAGGCATGAAGCGCTATAGGAGGCAACTGGAGTTTGAGCAGTCCCATATCTTGTACGAGAATGGCATCAACCCCCACCCCATGGAGTTCGCGGATAAGTGACAGCGTGTCGTCGAGTTCACCATCATAAATAATGGTATTGACCGTCACATAAACTTTTGCACCAAACAGATGGGCATAGTCGCACAACTGTCTGATGTCGTCCACACTATTTCCCACAGCAGCCCTTGCTCCGAAACGTGATGCTCCGATATATACGGCATCGGCCCCATGGTCAATAGCAGCAATACCGCAGGCAAGGTTCTTGGCAGGTGCCAGCAGTTCCAGTTTTCTCATCGTATAGTATTGATATCGAACGGTGTTGCTTGATATACGTAATAGTTGATCCAATTGTTATAAAACAGATTGGCGTGGGCCCTCCATGTGACAAGGGGCTCATTGGATGGATTATTGTCTTTATAATAGTTCTTAGGCAAATCCACATCGTCACGTATGCCACAGTCTCGTCGATACTCCTTGTCAAGAGTATTGGGAGCATATTCCAGATGGCCGGTAATAAAGAATTCTCTACCCTCTCGCGCCATCACAATACTCACTCCGCTTTCCGGTGATTCGGCAATCAGACTCAGCTCATGCTGCTTTTCTATGTCTTCGCGATGAATCTCGGTATGTCGGCTATGCGGCATCTGAAACACATCGTCAAAGCCTCGGAAGATAGGGAGCTTGGACTGTAATGTATGTTGGGGGAATACGCCAAACATTTTCTTGGGCAACTGGTATTTCGGCACTCCGTAATGGTAGTACAATCCCGCCTGCGCAGCCCAGCAGATATATAATGTACTAGTCACGTGCGTACGTGCCCATGAGAATATTTCTGTCATTTCATCCCAATAGGTGACATCTTCAAAATCAAGAGTCTCGACGGGTGCACCGGTAATAATCATGCCATCATAACGCTCCTTGCGCATCTGCTGGAAATCTCGGTAGAACATCATCATGTGTTCGATTGGGGTGTTCTTTGGCGTGTGGCTTCTGAGTTTCATGAAGCTCACTTCCAACTGCAAGGGTGTATTTGAAAGCAGACGGATCAGGTCTGTCTCAGTAGTTATCTTCAATGGCATCAGATTGAGAATCACAATCTTCAACGGGCGGATATCCTGCATGTGGGCGCGTGAATCGTCCATCACAAAAATGTTTTCCTTTTTCAGCAACTCTATTGCCGGTAATTGATCTGGTAATTTTAAAGGCATGTTTCTTTCAGTTTACTTTTTCAACACAATCTTTTTCAATACAATCTTTTTTATATATCCTCAATGGCTCTCAGCAACAGCAACAACACAAGCCGACACGTTGTCGAAACCTCCGGCTGTGATAGCTGCCTCACACAAAGCGTTGGCATCCTTCCCTTCATTGAGTAATTTTTCTATATGTTCATCATCTACCATATCGCTGAGTCCGTCAGAACACAACAGGAAGGTACAACCTGCTTTTACATCATTGGTAAACTCGGTAAAGTCGAGAAACGAGGTGGTACATCCAGCTCCGATACAGTTGGTGATGACGTTGGAATGGCGTTTTACACCAGTCATTTCGTTCAGACTGTGGTCTGTCGTGATTTGCTTCAGTTTACCATCTGACAGCATATACAGACGACTGTCTCCGCAGTTCATCCAGAAATAGTTTCCTTCGTAATATAGTATTCCAACGAGTGTGGTACCCATTTCCTGAAGCTCGCGGTCTTCAACACCACGCGAAGAGATGATCTTATTGATGGAAACGAGCCACTCCACCATAGCTTCACACAAGGCACCTTCGCTCATATGTGCAGGTAGGTCGTGGATGAAGAAATGTAGATTTCTTAGCGTCTCCTCGCTGGCAACTTCTCCGGCATTATGTCCGCCCATTCCGTCTGCCAAAGCCACAATAAAACGATCCTTGTTTTCTGTAAAGAACTGCAAGTCACAGGCCTCACTCCTTACATACTTGTTTTCCACCAGAATCATATCCTCATTATTGCTTCGAATACATCCGACACGACTCGATGCAGTTATCGTTATCTTACTCATATCTTATCTTATCTTATCATTATTTTATACTTACTTGTAAACTGACATTTGCTATGGTCAGAATATCTCCATTCTTAACAGACATCGGCACATCGGGCAACAGATCCCGTTGGTTCAGCTTCGTTCCGTTTGAAGAATGCTTGTCTATGACACACCATCCAGAATCTTGTTTGAAGAGCAGTTGGGCATGAACACCCGATACATACATGTTGTTGCTGAAGAATTTTGCGTATGGACCTTGGCGGCGTCCTATGACAGCCCCGTTCACTCCTACGATACGGATGGCCAAAGAAGAGTTGTATAACAACAGCATGGGCATTCCCTTGATTTGCGGGACATCGTTGGGAATTGTTTCCATATTGCCCTTCGTTGCCTGACCGATGGTTACCGACTGGCTGACAAAAGACGTTGACAAGGAGGTCATATTATTGCGCTCTTCCCGCTTCTTCTGTAATTCATCGTAACTGATCATCAGACCGCCACAATGGGTACAGCGATGACCCAGTCCTACCCTACCACAACTGCTGCAATAGAGTAATGCCTGACCACATTGATCGCAGAAGCGCGAATCGTCGTCGATCTCTTCTTTACAATTAGGACATATTATCATAATTTCTTTTCTACGTAGATTCTTATTTTATTTGCAATTCCCCTCACGACCTACACGTCACAGATGTCTTCTGGCATAATGGTCTGATAGGTTTCTTTGGTCACCTCCTGCATACCGCTGACTCTGACGGAGAGTTGCTGGATGGTTGCATCGAGCAGGTTGCGCATTTCTCGTGCATTACCGAAATTCTGATCCTTCGATACCACTTTTCTGCAGATCAGGTCCATCAACTTAAATTCAGCTGCTGGCGACAAGGTGTAATTGTCTTTCTGTGCCATCTTCTTGAAAATGGCCAGCAACTCGTCTTCATTATAGTCGTCTATCTGCATCTTATGTGTGAAACGGCTGGCAAGACCTGGATTGGTCATCAGGAAATTTTCCATCTGATCCTTATAGCCTGCAGCAATAACCACATACTTGCCACGGTCGTCTTCCATCCGTTTCATCAACGTATCGATGGCTTCCTTACCATACTGGTCGTTTTCTTCCGATAGCGTATAGGCTTCGTCGATAAACAGGATGCCGCCCATGGCTTTGTCACACATATTATTGACGATCTTGGGAGTCTCGCCCATGTATTTTCCTACCAACGTGGCACGACTCACTTCCACCACGTGACTTGTCGGGAGAATCTCCATGCTTTGCAACACTTCTCCCATCTTACGGGCGATAGTGGTCTTTCCCGTTCCGGGATTACCCATCAGGATGAAGTTCATAGACATCTGCTGCACTTTTCCTGCGCCCATGGCGGCACGTTGCTTCATGAACATGCTCTGTACTGCCAGACGACGGATCATGTTCTTGACCGAACGCATGCCCACAAACTCGTCCAGTTCTGACAATACTTCGTCCAATGGGCGTGCTTGCTCGTTACGTCCGTCTGCCAAATCGTCTTCCACGATTTTGAACATATCTTCCTGATTGAAATTCGGATCGCTCATCTGTTTCATCAGGCGCTGGCTTTGTTTCTCTACTGCCGAGTCGAAAAGGCGGCGTGCCTCTCGCGCATTACCGAAATTCTTATCCCGTCGCAGATACATCTGCTCAAACTGCCGGTGAATGGCGTTGGTGGTTGATGCATCGATGGTGAATTTCTTTGCCGTCGCCATATTGATGAATATCTGCGTCAACTCATCAGGCGTATAATCGTCGAAATGGATGGTCTGGGTAAAACGACTCTTCAGTCCGGGGTTAGAACTGATGAAATCATGCATCTGGTCCGTATATCCGGCAACAATACAGATGAACTTTCCACGGTCATCCTCCAAACGCTTCAACAGGGTGTCTATGGCTTCACTACCGAATGTGTCGGCATCGCTGGTCTTGAGCGTATAGGCCTCGTCGATAAACAATACGCCTCCCAAGGCTGAATCGATCACCTGGTTGGTCTTAATAGCTGTCTGTCCGGAATAGCCCGCTACGAGTTTGCTGCGGTCGGCTTCTACAAGCTGACCTTTCGACAGGATTCCGAGTGTACGAAACACATCTGCCATGATGCGAGCAACGGTAGTCTTACCGGTTCCCGGATTTCCTGTAAACACATAGTGTTTTCCCTGGAATGTATCCGTCTCTCCACGGCGAATCTGCAGATTGAGAAACGAGACAAGATTGGAAATCTCCTGTTTTACCGCAGCAAGACCCACCATGCCATGGAGCTTCTCGAGACACTCGTCGTAGTTGACACTCTTGGGAGCCTGATAGGGAATATCCACCTGCTCTATCGTCATCAACTGCTGATTGTCGAGACTGTTGATGTCAAGGCGTTGCAGACGTTCTGCCTGACGGGTACAGATTTTGTCAAACAACTGACGCATCGTGCGGCCGTTGGCAAAATCCTTGTCGCGCGACTGATACATCTCCTTGATCATCTTGCGCGCCAATCCTTCTGCCGCCTCGCTAAATTCGTATTTCTTCTCCTTGGCAAACATGTTCATGATGTCGAAAAGTTGCTCTGGAGAGTAGTCTTCTATATTCAGGAAATAGCTGAATCGACTTCTGAAACCCACGTTGATACGGAACAGATTTTCCATCTCCGACCGATAACCTGCGGCAATAACAACAAATTTGCCGCGGTCGTCCTCCATTCGTTTCATCAGCTGTTCAAGGGCCTGCGCTCCTTGCGTGTCGCGCTCGCCCGTCTGACTGAGTGGCGCCAGCGTATAGGCTTCGTCCACGAAAAGGATGCCGCCCATGGCCTTATCACACAGGCGATCTACGATCTTCGGAGTCTCGCCCTGGTATGGACTCACCATCTTCGACCGGTCGGCTTCTACCACATGACCGCTGTCGAGATAACCTATCGACTCCAGTATCTCGCCCAGTTTCCGGGCGATGGTCGTCTTACCGGTTCCGGGATTACCCGTCAGCACGATATGTATGCCGACTTTCTCTTGATCGCCGAGTCCCCGTTGTGCACGTTCCACACTATTCTTCACGCTATAGGCAATCTCGCGCACGGTCTTCTTGACTTCATCCATTCCGATGAAGCAGTCAAGGTCTTTGAGAATGTCATCCACAGAACGTTCTGCAGGAACATATCCTCTGATGTCACACTCCTCAACGGTATCGGCTTGGGCTCCCCTGCTGATGAAAGAGGTGAAGATATCTTCTGCTGTCTTCACGGCAAGATGTCCGTATCCGAAGGTCTCGTCCTTGATCTTCAGTTGATACTGGAAGAACCGTTGCAACTTATGATCTGCAGCCTGGGTAAAGGAGGTTATGGCGTATTTCTTCCGTAACTCCAGTTTACAGATCTCACAGAGTTCTGCATAGCCTGGTGCAGGCAACCGGAAAGTATATTTGAAGCGGTTCTGCGCCGCAGGATTATTGCTCAGGAAATCGTCAAGTCCCTTGGGAAGTCCCGAAATGATCACGATAGGATTCTCGTTCCATTTGTCCATTTCCACAAACAACTTGTCGAGCGGGTTGACCTGATTGGAATAACGGTCTGGCAACAGTTTCTGTACGTTGTCAAAGAAGAGAATACCGTTGCGCGCCTTTTTCACATTATCGTCCCATTTATCCACGAAACGCTGGTAATCCACGGCGTCAACCATGGTCAACTTGGGTTTCTCGATAATCTTATGTTGATAGAAATAGTCGCGAATGACCTCGGCCAAAGCGGTCTTTCCCGTACCTGTCTCACCAATAATAATGGTATTGATGCTCAACCGGATATTGACAATATCCTTGCGCGATTGTAAATAGGTATAGGTATCTACTACGGTCTTCAACTGACGCTTCACCTCGTCAAGACCGACCATGCGGTCAAGCACGTGTTTTGTGGCAAGAGGTTGGCCGCACCACTTGCAGAATTTCGCTATCGAGCGATTTTCTTTATGACATTTCTCACAGACCATAATTATTCTACATCTCTTTGCAACTGATTGACAACTTTGGTAGGATTGAGCCGCCAGTTGTCCAAATCAGGATTCTTCACATTCAATAGCTTCGGGCTATAGACCAGCAGTTCCATGACCATGATGAGCACCATGACAGACCACAGCAGGTAGTGGGCTACCGACTCTCCGCTGATGGAACGTATCTGATTGGAGACATCGTCCAACAGTCCGAACTTAGAACCCTTAAACCGATAACTCTTCTGTCTGAAGGTGAAGTACAATGGTTCCAGCAGGGAGGTCTTGATGTCGTCGTCCATCACCTCGTCTATCAGGTTTCCGTCATTACGTCTTTCCTTCCGGTAGTCGGTAAAATAGCAGATGGCCATATATACGGCTGTAATGACGATTACTACCGGGACAAACATAGCGGGGGCCGTTTTCTGCGTATGCCGCAGAATGGCCACAGGAATATAGGTAGAGAAGAGTCCCAGACTTCCCCATAATGCCGAGAGCACGAATCCGAAACCGTGGAAATAGGCTCTCATGGCTATGATAAGTGCCATGATTCCTCCCACAGGCAGTACGATGGTGAGTCCGGCATGTTCCAGCAAATACTCGCGTCCGCTGATGCCGCAGACCGCCAGCATCAGAACCCACAGTACGCATAGCGCATAAAAGACCATGCGCGACATGCGTTCCTTCATATTGGCGCGGATATAATCGCCATGCACGCGTTCAAATTTCTGCGCGGTTTGTGTTTTCGCCTCACAATACCTTTTATAATAGGTCTGCGTCTGGTCTATCTCTCCTAATGCCAGTATCCATTGTTCCAGACTCCGTTCGTAACTGTATGACTCGCGGAAGTCTTCTTTCGGATTCTCGTGGTAGAAGATCGACATCCATTGCTTCAACGAACCCCGTTGGAGTTCGCCAATGAGTACTGTACGTTTCCCATACTGCTGCATCGCCTTGACATCATGCAGTTCGATACCGTCCTCCAACATATAGGTTGGACAGACGCCGAGCATCATGCAGAAGCGATAGGCTGCCGTACGGAGGTCGTAAACTCCCAGGCGTTCGGTATTCTCATCGCTCGACATGTCGAAACATGAACGTGCCATATTGATTTGTTCCATCCATCCGTGCAACTGTGCGAAATAATGGAATCGGCCGTCGGGGTCTGAGTAATCGGCTATGGCTGCCGCAAAATCCTCATCATTACTATGCTGGGTATCGTGAAGCAAAGCGAGAAGACAGGCGCCAACGGCATCTGGAGTTTGTGCTTCGCGCAGGTCGAATGCCGCGTTGCGGTCGATATTATACAACACCTTATACCCCAGCGCCTTTGAAGGCTGCTGTCCTTCTGTCATGATGCGCAACGACTCACAGGCCATGCGATCTTCGTGTGCATACATCCACGACAGCAGGCGTCCGTCGCTCAGCGCCATCCATTCGTCGTCTGTACAGTCTTCATACCCGTATGCTCTGACGATTTCCGAGATGTTGGATGATGGATATTTCGGAAGAAACGGTATTTCGCTATCTACCTCATAGGCCAACTGGAGTATCGCCTTACGCGAGTCTAAGTGGCTGTCTTCGCGGAAATAACTTCTGAGGCGTTCAATATTAGCTGTTGAATGGCTTTCAAGATACAGGAACAGGCTGTCATTTTCGTTCTTCAGGGCCAGCGCATATTCATCGGAGGCTGCAAGTACAGAGATGACCACACTGTGAAGGTTGTCACATAGCTTGCCTCGGAGGTCCCGATACGGATAGGTAGGCTCCATGGCGTAGATGGCCGACATCAGACCTGCTGTCTGATCGACAGGATAGCGATTGCTGACGATATCCTTCAATGTAGCGCTAAGTTTTACATTACCACATTGTTCCAACCAACTGGTAATGTGACCGTTATAGAGATAGTTGATGGCAAGCTTCTCGTTATCTACCAACAAGGGGATGAGTTCATGCACATTATCCGCCACAAGGTTGCGCTCTGGATCTACCACGAAACTGCGATATTTCAGAAGTGGCGATGAAATATCCACGGGGACATTCTCTCCCAGGAACCAGCGCTCCACATGATTGTAGTCCCATCTGCTCTTTGGGTTGACAGCCGTCAGACCCAGTACGATCATCTTGACGCGTTCTGGCAGTTCGTTGATTCTTGGCAGACGTCCTTCGTTTTTCTTGCGCATCATCACGCGCTCATTTTGGCTGAACGGACTCTCTCCGAGCCACAGGGTCATCAAGGCGATTCCCAGCGAGTAGCTATCTACCGAAGGCGTAATCTCCACCTGGCCGTCAATCACGTCGTTATACATCTCCGGTGCTGCATAGGCAGGGGTACGCGCTTGTGTGGTCTTATGCATATCTTCATCGTCACGTATCACACTTGAGATGCCGAAGTCGCCCAGCACCAATTGCGTGTGATTCTCATCGCGGAAGAAGAAATTACTAGGTTTGATGTCTTTGTGGATGATATTGCTGTTGTGGCAATATTCCAAGGCTGCTGCGGCTTGCAGGGCAATACGTCTGAACTGATTGAAGTTACCGTCAAGGTCGTATTCTCCAAGATTACCTCCTCGCAGATATTCCATCAGTTCGTAGTCTCGGTTTTTGCCGTCAACGTATGTCTTGCCGTAATCCTGCACTTTGACAACCATTTCCATGTCAAAGTTCTGAATGATGCGCATCAACGTCTTGTTGATGCTGAAGTTGGGGTAATAGAGTTTCAGCACCTTCTCCCCTTCTCCGTCTTTCACCAGAAACACCTGTGCTTCACCAGAATGGTCGCTCAGACATTTGATATTCTGATAACATTTGCCTTTGAGAATGAAATCTCCTGTCTTTTCTTCATCGTCATTGGCAATTCTATTGGTACGAATGGTTTGGTCATCCGCCATGGCAGATGCCTGTACACGAAACGTTGCCTGTTGGACCCGTTGTGTCTGTTCCGGATTTACGATGGTCTTGTCTGTCATTTCTTATCATCTTTTATGTCGGAACTGCTCTTTGTTCCCAATACCACCCATTTGCCTCCAAGCTGTGGCTTGGCACATCCGCAAGGACTGCTGTGCATGGCGTGTTTATAGTTGCATACCCACGCGAGGCGTATGCCTTGTGGCTTGCAGGCCATAGTGTAGTTTCTGGCCATGATAGGCGACTCGGTAGGTCTGGTTGCAAGTTTTTCCAACGCTTCTGCCAGCGCCTCCATATTTTGCTGTTTCAACTTCTCCAACTGTTTATCGGTCATGCGGTTGCGCGATGGAATAACGATGTCTTCCTCAGGCATCCCCGAGTCTTTCGCGAGAAGCGTCAACACGCGTTTTCTCAACTCATCGTTCTTTTTGTCGCGCAGACGGTCTTTCTCCGTACAGGCAGGCAGGATGCTTTCCAGACGGTTGTACTCCTTGACGATTTCTTGCAGATGGATATAATCGGGCTCTTTCTGCAATCGCTTCACCATCTCCTTGGCTTCTGCCGTCAGCGGAGTACCGCATTTCTTGCAGAAAGCAAAATCGTTCATCGTATGACAGGTCGGACAAACCAGTCCTCCTCTCGGACTTCCACATTCGGGACAGTAGGCTTCGTTGCCGTGGAGCGCATAGCCGCAGTACGAACAAACGTCTTTGCGCACATACCGATGGCAGGTCTCACAGAAATCTGCTCCTGGGTCCATTTCTGCCCCGCAATAGGGACACGTAAGTTTTCCTATGGGTTGTCCACATTGTGCACAAAAGATGGATTCTTCTTCATTTTCTGCGCCGCAATACGGACATACTTTGACTTTGGCACGCAAGGTTTGCATTTCCGCCTGCTGCAAAACCTGATCTTCTTGGAGTTCTTGGCTTGGCAACATTTCCTGCGGACGTACTGTGCGCTGGTTTTGGTTTTTAATTGTCTGGTTATCTTCTATCATTACTACAAACGTTGTAATATTGTTGCAAAGATACTTATTTTTTTTGAAAATATACTAAAAAAACCGCTGTAAATTATCATCTACAGCGGTTTTTCTTATAATTTCTTTTTGTAAATGCCTCAAATCGGGTGTTTACCAGAGTTCCAAACGTTCTGATTTCGGAATAAACATCTTATCGCCTTCCTTGATGCCGAATGCCTCATACCACATGTCGATATGGGGAAGCGCACCATTCACACGCCAACGGC
This sequence comes from Prevotella sp. P4-98, assembly GCF_002251405.1. Lineage (NCBI taxonomy): Bacteria > Pseudomonadati > Bacteroidota > Bacteroidia > Bacteroidales > Prevotellaceae > Prevotella > Prevotella sp. P4-98. The sequence continues at coordinate 43,294 of NZ_NPJC01000075.1, forward strand.
TGAGGGAGTGTGGGTCGCTCTTGGTGCGGTTGCGGATTTCGGCTTCATTGATATTTCCTGCCCATACTCCTGCGTAGGCGAGGAAGAAGCGTTGCTCAGGTGTCAGTCCGTCGATCACGGGAAGGGCCTGGGTTTTGGTGGCGTTCTTCAGCGCGTAATAGGCCACCTGCAGACCGCCATGGTCGGCCAGGTTCTCACCAAGGGTCAGACGTCCGTTGGCATTGAGGTCGGGCAATACTTTGATATTGTTGAAGAATTCCACATAGCGGTCGGTACGTTCCGTAAAATTCTTCCCATCCTCAGCCTTCCACCAGTCATGCATATTACCGTCTTTGTCGTATTGTCGTCCCTGGTCGTCAAATCCATGGGTCATTTCGTGACCGATGACCACGCCGATCGCACCATAGTTGAAGGCGTCGTCTGCCTCTGGGTCAAAGAACGGGGGCTGAAGGATGCCGGCAGGGAAACAGATTTCGTTGGTGGTTGGATTATAATAGGCGTTGACGGTCTGCGGATTCATATACCAGTCGTCTTTGTCAACAGGCTTTCCTGCGGTATGGTTGATCTGCCATTTGTTCCAGAAGCGGTTACATTCCTTCATATTGTCATAATACGATTTCGACGGATCAATAGTCAGCTCGCTCATATCGGTCCATTTGTCGGGATATCCTATCTTGACATAGAAGGTGTTGAGTTTCAACAAGGCATTCACCTTGGTACTGTCGTCCATCCAGGTTTGTGCGGCAATACGCTCGCCCAGGGCGATACGGAGGTTTTCCACCAAGGTGGTCATGCGCTTCTTAGAAGAGGCGGGGAAATACTTCTCTGTATAGATTTTTCCAAGGGCCTCACCCATCACGCCTTCCACCTGCGAGGTGGCTCTGCGCCAGAGGGGATGGTTTTCCTTGCGTCCTGCCATCACCTTGCCGTAGAAATCGAAACTGGCTTGTGCGGCTTCGTCGTTCAGCAGGTTGGCGGCGCCGTTGATGATGCGCCATTCCATCCAGTCGCGGTATGCCGGAGCTGAGAGACCGGCAATCACTTTCTCGGCACCTGCCATGAAGTCGGGCTGGCCTACGACGAGTGTCTGCAGGTATTTGCTGTCTATGCCTTTGGCATTCATCAGCTGTTCCAGTTGCAGATGGGGGTATTTGCTCTGAAACTCCTGGAGCGTCATCTTGTTGTAGTTGGCTTTCGGGTCACGCAGCTGTGTATTTGATCGTGATACTTTCGCCAAAGCCATCTCTATCTTCATGACGTTCTGCATCTTCTTCTGTGCCGTCCCCGTCTTGAATCCGAAGAGTCGGAACATTTTCACGATGTGGAGCTTGTACGCCTCACGGATTTTTGTCGTGGCGGGATCATTCTCCAGATAGTAGTCTTTCTGTCCGAGGGTCAGTCCGCCTTGGTTGACGCCGAGGATGTTTTGCGTAGCATTCATCTCGTCGGCTCCGATACCGGCGCCATAGAACATAGGTGCTCCTGCGGGCATCATTTCCTTTTGGATGGCAAAGAGCTGACTGGTAGTCTTGGCGGCTTCAAGGCGCTTGAGGATGGGCTGTACGGGCGAGAGTCCGTCTTTTTCTCTGCGGTCTGTATCTACAGCCATTTTGTAAAGGTCGCTTAACTTACGCTCTACCGTTCCTTCGGCATAGCTGTTCTCTTGCAGCTCCTTCAGGATGCCGTTGATGCGCTTGGTATTGTTTTCTGCCAGGCGGTCAAAACTTCCATAGCGTGAATAGGCTGCCGGCAGAGGGTTGGCTTTCATCCATCCGCCACAGGCATAAGTGTAGAAATCGTCTCCAGGACGGGCACTCTGATCCATGTCGGCCAGAGACAATCCCGATTTCAGTTGTTGCTGAGCCATCGAAGGAATGGCCATCGTTGTAACTGCCATCATTAGAAGTAATTTTTTCATTTTCATAATATTATTGATCTTTGTTCGTCATTTCGTTAATGCGTCATACGCTTCTGAGAGTTGTTCCCAGCGCTCCACTTCTTCGTCGAGGGCTGCCTTGATATTGGTATATTCGGTCACCAGTTCCATATTGGATGCCTGTGCGGGGTCCATGAGGAGTTGGTCCAACTGTTTCAGGCGGTCTTCCATCTCGCTGATCTTCTTCTCCGAGGCGGCTACGGCCTTTTCTGCCTTACTGATCTTCTTCTGCTGTTCTTTGCGTTCGGCATACGACAGGGCTGGCGATTTTTCGTCTGATTTTTTCTCTGCTGCCTTGGGCGTCTTTTCTGCCGCAGGCTTCGTTTCCAACTGGCTCAGTTCGTCAATACGCTTCGACTGTAGGAAATCGTAGATGCCTCCGAGGTGTTCTCTGATGCGTCCTCCGCCAAACTCATAGACCTTGGTGACCAGGCCGTCAAGGAATTCACGGTCGTGGCTCACGATGATGGCTGTGCCGTCGAAGGCCTTGATGGCTTCCTTCAACACGTCTTTCGAGGGCATGTCGAGGTGGTTGGTGGGCTCGTCGAGGATCAACAGGTTGACGGGTTCGAGCAACAGCCGGATCATGGCCAGACGACTGCGTTCGCCGCCGCTCAACACCTTCACTTTCTTGTCAGATGCTTCGCCTCCAAACATGAAAGCGCCGAGGATGTCGTTGATCTTCAGTCTGACCTCTCCTTTTGCCACACGGTCTATCGTTTCAAATACGGAGAGCGACTCGTCGAGGAGCTGGGCTTGGTTCTGTGCGAAATAGCCGATCTGTACGTTATGCCCTATCTTCAACATACCGTCGTAGGGTATCTCGCCCATGATACATTTCACGAGGGTTGACTTTCCTTCGCCGTTCTTTCCCACAAAAGCCACCTTCTCTCCTCTTTTGATGGTCAGATTGGCATGCGAGAATACGGTATGGGCGCCATAGTCTTTCCTGACGTCCTCACAGATGACGGGATAGTCGCCGCTTCGCAGACAGGGTGGGAATTTCAGGTGCATGGCGGAGTTATCCACCTCATCCACCTCGATAGGTACTATCTTCTCCAGTTGTTTCACCTTCTGCTGCACCTGTACGGCTTTGGTGGGCTTATAGCGGAAGCGCTCGATAAAGGCGCGCATCTCGGCTATCTCCTTCTGCTGGTTCTCGTAGGCACGCTGCTGTTGTTCGCGGCGTTCCTTTCTAAGCACCATATATTCATCGTAGCGCACCTTATAGTCTATGATGTGTCCACACGATATCTCCAGGGTGCGATTAGACACATGGTTGATAAAGGCGCGGTCGTGACTGACCAATACTACGGCTTTCGCACTTTGTGCAAGAAACTGCTCCAACCATTGTATCGACTCGATGTCGAGGTGGTTGGTAGGCTCGTCGAGCAACAGCACGTCGGGCTTCTGCAACAGAATCTTTGCCAGTTCGATACGCATGCGCCAACCTCCTGAGAACTCGCGTGTGGGACGGTCGAAATCTGTTCTTACAAAACCGAGACCTGTCAGGGTGCGTTCCACTTCGGCATCATTACTGTCCGCTCCCATCATCATGTAGCGGTCGTGCTCCTGCGTGAAGCGTTCCACCAGCGCCAAATAACTTTCGCTCTCGTAGTCCGTACGTTCTGCGAGTTCGCGATTGAGTTTGTCTATCAACTGTTGCTGTCGTGTGACATTGGCGAAGGCTTTCATCGCCTCTTCTTTCACGGTCGTATCATCCTGCAACACCATCACCTGTGGCAGATAGCCGATAGTGGTGTCGGAGGGCACGTTGACAGTTCCTGCCGTAGGATGCTGCAAGCCACACAGTATTTTCAAGAGCGTTGATTTACCAGCTCCGTTCTTACCCACAAGGGCAATACGGTCGCGGTCGTTGACCACAAAACTGGCATTCTGGAAGAGGGGTTTGACCCCAAACTCCACCTGTAATCCTTCTACTGATATCATTCTATTTATATTTACCATGCAAAGTTACAAAATTATTCCCGTATTCCCACCGAAAAGGTCGCACGGATTACAAGGAAATTTTTATCCACGGAACACACGGAGAACACGGAGTGTTTAGGTTATAGGTTAAAGGTTAAAGGTTAAAGGTTAGAGGTTAGTGATTAGTGATTAGTGATTATAGTTAAAGATTTTGTTCAAGATTCTAGTTTAGATTTCGAGCATCTCCGATGCGATCCCCATAAAACCCTTCCCAGAAGCGAGGTATTCGAGCGCATTTTCAGTTGAGATTTTCGTTAAAGATTTCAAGTCTCGAAACTGAGGGAATTGATTGAAGTTAAAGAACGTTTTCGTTAAGCCAAATGAGCAGAATAAAGCTCGCTTTAATTCTGTCATGGCGAGAAAAGGTGCCATAAAATGGAAGTTATCACTCCCTACGGTCGTTCGGGAAGTTAAGAGACAATAGCCTTTTGCCGTAAGACGTAGGACATTTGTCCCTTAACTTCTCTCTAACTTCCCTAACTTCTCTTAACTTCCCCACATGCGAAAGTTCAGTAAAGATTTTATTTCCGTCTAATTCCGTCTAAATTCCGATGATAAAAAATTTTTCTTGCCGTAGGCAACATCTTAAACAGGATTTCCCCCAAAGATTTCTTGCGAAGCAACCCCCAAAAAACATCCATGATTTCTGTGTGACATTAAAAAGGGGGGAACCAGCAAAAGAATAAATCCGTGTGAGATAAAAAAAGCAGGAACACCTTGCGAGTATTCCTGCATTTTTTCGTTCTCTTACGAGAATAAGACTTTACTTAACCTTCTCGACGATAGCCTTGAAAGCCTCAGGGTTGTTGACAGCGAGGTCAGCAAGCACCTTACGGTTGATTTCAATACCAGCCTGAGCGAGCTTGCCCATCAGAGCAGAGTAGCTCAAACCTTCGATACGGGCAGCAGCGTTGATACGCTGAATCCACAGAGCGCGGAAATTGCGTTTCTTGTTCTTACGGTCGCGGTAAGCGTAGGTAAGACCCTTTTCCCATGTGTTCTTCGCTACTGTCCAAACATTCTTGCGGGCACCAAAGTAACCGCGAGTGAGTTTCAGAATTCTTTTACGTTTTGCTCTTGAAGCAACGTGATTTACTGATCTTGGCATAGTTTTCTTCTTACTTTAATGTTTGACAATAGGTGAATTAACGGAGACACAACAGGTCACGAACCTGCTTCATGTTGCTGTTGTCCACGATAGCCTGGTGAACCAGGTTACGCTTCTGCTTCTTAGTTTTCTTAGTCAGAATGTGACTGTGGTAAGCATGGTGTCTCTTGATCTTACCTGTACCGGTGAAACGAAATCTCTTCTTTGCGCCGGAATTTGTCTTTACTTTTGGCATTGTTTTGTTATTTAATTGTTATTTAATAATATGGTGGCAACGCATATACCGGGCGTTACGCACCTGTTTTCGTTCAGATATTGTTTTTCAACTTTTCGAGAGCGTCTGCGCTAATCTTGGCATTTGCCAGCATACCGCTTTTCGTTTCCACGCGCTCTTTGGCCTGCTGCTGCTCTGCCTCTTTGATCTCGGCTGCAGAAGCCTCTCTGTCGCGAGCCTGTTGACTCTTCTTGGCCACACCTGCTTTCTTAGGAGCGAGATAGATAAACATCTTCTTACCTTCGAGTGAGGGCATGTGCTCTACCTTACCGTATTCCTCCAGATCGTTTGCGAAACGCAACAGGAGCACTTCTCCTTGTTCCTTAAACAGGATAGAACGTCCACGGAAGAATACGTATGCGCGTACCTTATTACCATCTTCCAGGAATTCCTTGGCGTGCTTCAGCTTAAACTGGTAGTCGTGCTCATCGGTCTGAGGTCCGAAGCGAATCTCCTTCACTTCCACCTTCACCTGCTTGGCTTTCATTTCCTTCTGACGCTTCTTCTGCTGATAGAGGAATTTCGAATAGTCGATAATGCGACAAACGGGAGGGTTGGCATTTGGGGATATCTCAACGAGGTCAACGCCCTCTGCACGAGCCATATCCAATGCTTGACGGGTGGGAACTACTGTTGATCCGTCGTCTCCCACAATACGTACCTCACGCACACGAATCTGTTCGTTGACGCGGTACTGATTCTTCATGTTGTCATTCTTCATCGACTATATTTTCGGTGTAATTACTCAAATTGGCTGCAAAGTTACTGCTTTTATTCGGACTAACAAAACTTTTCGCATTATTTTTTCATTATTTCTCACATAATTTTATTCCCCACCCTATTTTGTCGCACAAGGAGCGTTTAGGTTAAAGGTTAAAGGTTAAAGGTTAAAGATTATTTTTAAGATTATCGTAGGATGACAAAGACCACTCCATCAGACTTCAGACCTCAGACTTCAGACTTCATCTTAGTTAAAGATTATTTTTAAGATTCTAGTTTAGATTTACACCATAGGTTATTTTTGTCGTGACTCAGCATAGTGAAAGCGAGCTTTCGCTCTGTCTTCGCTACTCCAAAAATTCGAGCCTGTAAGGCGATCCCCATAAAAATTCGTCCCAAAAGCGAGGTATTCGAGCGCATTTTCAGTCGAGATTTTTATTTTGAAATTATCGTAGGATGACAAACCTCAGACTTCAGACCTCAGACTTCAGACTTCATCCCTCCCCCCCTTATTTTTTTCTCTTTATAAAAGAAAATACCGGGAAAAGTTGGTGATTTCTAAATATTTCGTTATATTTGCATTAAAAATTTTTAAAAGCGGGAAATATGGATTTGACTCATAATATAATTGAATACGTGAACTGCTGCGTGGGTGCTTTTGCGAATCGTTTTAAGCTTTCATTGGCAGATTCGTACGCCTATCTGCGTAGATTTAAAGGAATAGACTTCCTTGTTGATTGCTATGCGGCTGAGCATACTCTTTCAATAGAGGATGCGGTGGAGGATATTACCATATTATGTCAAAAGAATGGAGGGCGATTAGGATGCTAAAATTATATCATGGTAGCAATGTCGTGATAGATAAAATAGATTTATGTCTTTCACGAAAAGGCAAGGATTTTGGATGTGGCTTTTATCTGAATCCAAATGAATCGCAAGCAAGGGAAATGGCAGTTCGTACTGCCCAAAGACTACAGGAGGGAACACCTGTAGTTAATGCTTACTTGTTTGATGACAGCTTGCTTATGGAAGATTCAACGGTTTTATCCGTTAAAGTCTTTGAAAATTATTCTGAAGAATGGGCAGAATTTATTTTGATGAATAGAAGAAATATGTCTTCTACGCCTGCTCATCCTTATGATATAGTTATTGGTCCGATTGCAGACGATACGGTAGGTCTTCAAATGCGTCGTTTTATCCAGGGCTATATCAGTATTGACAGAATGATTGAAGAACTGCGATTTCAAAAGCCTGCTGTTCAGTATTTCTTTGGAACAGAAAAAGCTGTTAGTTACTTAAAGAAGATTTGATTATGAATGAAGATATACAGTTTCAGATAGAATGTCTCTCTACAGAATTGGTTGAGATGCTAATGCAGAAGTATGGATGGGATATGAAGAAAGCTCTGGATGAGCTGTATTCTTCAGAAACCTATAAGCGCCTGTGTAATCCTGCCTGTGGCTTGTATTACGAAGGAGCAGTGTATGTATTCTCATATTTGGAGAATGAGATGGAAACAGGAGTGGTAAAATGATTTCTTGCGAAGCAACTAAAGTCCCCGGAACACAAATAAAATCTGTGTCATCCGTGTCCTCCGTGGATAAAGAATACAACGCCCCCTGACAACAAGGAGCGCTGTGACGATGAAGGAATTATGGTTAAGAAGAAAACGGAAGACTAACCCTCCAGACCTCCGCCACCAGGCTGTTCTGTACCCTGGTCGCTTCCACCGGGCTTCTGCTCAGTACCCTGGTCACCGCTGCCAGGATTGGTAGTAGAACCGGTATCCTCGCCGTCCACCTTAGGTACATCGATGGAGTCAGGCAACTTGATGTTAAACTCCTTGTCCATGTACTTAAACAACACCTGGTTGACGTTAGAGAAGGCGAAGGTGCGTTTCAGCTTCAGGGCATACTGGTAGATAGGAGTACCCTTGATGCCGTTCTTCTCGTTCGGGCGGTTAGCCTTAAGCCATGCGCTGCTGGCAGCCTGCTGCTTGGCGAACTTCTCGCGCTGCAGCTTCTGCTTCTCGGTAGCAGGACCCTTGTATGGGTTGGCGAGTTTGGCGAGATGGATTTTGTTACTAGACTTGTTAGTGGCGAAGTAGTCGTTAGACTTGTTACCATACTTACCACTGATACCCTTGATGATGTCGATTGCTTGAATTGTAGCCATAATAATTGTGTTTTTTTAAGGTTAATAACTAATTTGTCAGATGCCGACGCAACTCTGAACGCCGAGTGTGGCGAGGAGTGCTGTGATCACGCTTACGATAAACTGGAGTACAGTCTTGAGCGTTTCTTTGTTTTTTGAGTTACTCATGGTATTAGATCATTAAAGTTACTTACTTGGCTGTTGTCACCTGCTACATTCGGGGCGCCTCCGAGATGCGTTCGGCTTCTGCCAGCCTTTTTTGTTTCTGTTGCAAAGATACGACATCCCCAAAAATCAATCATACGTTTCTATACGTTTCCTGCGATTCGAGGACATTTTCTTTTAAAATTCCCTCTGTTGCGCATGTGGGGAAGTTAAGGGAAGTTAGGGAAGTTAGAGAGAAGTTAAGGGACAAATGTCCTACGTCTTACGGAAAAAGCCTATTGTCTCTTAACTTCCCGAACGACCGTAGGAAATGATAACTTCTTTTACTTCAATCAATTCCCTCAGTTGCGAAACTTGAATAAAGATTATTCTTAAAGATTTTCATTAAGATTTCGAGCCTGTAAGGCGATCCATAATAAAGCCCTTCCCAAAAGCGAGGTATTCGAGCGCATTTTCAGTCGAGATTTTCGTTAAAGATTATTATTTCTGGTCAAAGGCCATATTTAATCAAAGATTTCCCCCAAAGATTTCTTGCGCTCGCGCAACCAAAAACATCCGTCTAAATTCCGATGATCCGATGATCCGATGATCCGATGGATCACGGCCCACCCAGGTATTCCACGATGAGTCTGACCTCACGTGCCGAAAACCACTTACTCGTTTTCCTGTACCCCTGCTTCGCGAGGGCAGCCGTCAGGGGCTGACAGCGGCAGATCCATGACATCAGGCGGTTGACCGCCGTGTGCGGCGTGGCAGACGGGAAATATCTGAGCGCCAAATCTTTTTTGGTATAAGACCGAATTTCAAAATTGTTCATAGCGTGTTGTTGTTAACTGAACTTTCGCATGTGGGGAAGTTAAGATAACTTCTTTAACTTCAATCAATTCCCTCAGTTGCGAAACTTGAATTGTTAATAGATGAAACATAATAATCAGAGAAATCCTTGCACCCTGCCGGCAACTGGTGGTGATGGAGCGTCGGCAATACCTCACGCAACTGCATGAAGAGACGCTCACCAGGCGCATCGCGGTCGGGAAACATGTGGAACGACGTACCCAACCGGTTTGCCAGATCGCCCAACAGCTCCTTGTCTGCCACGGAGAGCAAGGTGGCAGACGGAATCGCCACCGCCTTATGACCCGCCGAGAGCATCGCCCAACAGTCGGAGCATCCCTCCGTGATGTAGAGCGGTTCCTCAGGCCGCAGCATCGCCACCACAGGCAGGTTGTAGATGGTGCAGCGTGCCCCGTAGGGGAAGCGGAAGCGAGGCGTCACGTCCCCCTTGTGGTAGTCGAGGTTGCGGTTCTGCAAACCGATGAGCTGCCCCGTCGTGTCGAAATACGGCGTCTGCAACCAATGGATGCCCTGGCGGTCAGTCCACGACGACAGGCGACACCAGCGCACCACACGCGGATTGATCTTCCGTTCGGCAAACAGGAACTGTTGCGCCTCGCTGCTCAACCACGGATGTTCGAAGTTGCGGACATAGCGCGAGGCATCAAACGGCCTCATGGTTTTCTCCGCCACAGGCGTACGCGGTCGGTATTCGTCGATCACCACGTTAGCATCGTCAGCCAGCCAACGGCACGCCCTGGGGAAGTCCTTGTCGAGGTGGCGCATCACGAGGTCTATCGTGCCGCCGTGAGCCCCACAGGCAAAACACCTGAAGCTGTTAGTCCTTGCGAGAAACGTCATACTCGCATGATGGTCATCGTGAAACGGACACAGACATTTATGTCGCGTCACCCGCAGTCCGAGGCGCTCCGCCACCGCCTCAATGGGCAGTGCGCGAAGCTTTTCAATCTTCATTCTGTCGAGCATGGCTATCTCCTTTTAGTACCACGTCCGGCAACATTCCCCGTCAGATACTCCTGCGTCTTGGAGTACAGCCCCGTCTGGGCAGAATACGTGATGAATTTACGGTGAGTCCACTTGTAGAGTTGGTTCTTTGTCCCATCTTTATCTTTGCCCAATGAGAGACGCAGCGCTTCCAATTGAGCCTCGTTGAATGATTCAGGCAGATCGTCCAACAGATTCTTGGGACCACGTCTGCCTGCCACATTCATGTTGTCAGCCTCTTGTCCGAGCATGTCAGCAAAGATTTGCATCTTGCTCCAGATGTCATGATACACGAGCCACTCCACCAGTTCGCCCATAGACTTGGACCACGCCATGCCGTTGAGCACCCAGAGCAGACAGCCCGCCTTCCATGCCGACACGATAGCACGCTTGGAGATGTCCCACAACATATCGTCGTCCGCAAGATCAGCCAGCGATGCCATGTCCTGTGCCAACTGGTCAACAAGTTTGTTCAGCGGCTTGATGACAAAGCGCCCTTTGCAGATGCCAAGACGGGCGATATACTCATCAAGCTTATGGTAGAACGTCTCGTCATACTTACCCTGCCGGGGAATACGTCCGTCGCGGTTTGTGCGAGCCTTGTAGGAAAAGACCATACGCCCAAACGTACCGTTGAACAGGTCGTTCTTATAGAATTTGCGAGCGGCAAAGGGAGTAGAAGAAATGGTGATGTTGGTGCGCAGCACCGGATTTCCCGTCACACCCTCAGCTGTGGCACGAAGCGCACCAGCTCTGGCCTTGTCGTAGATGTTGCGAAGCATTTGGCTCACCTGCTTATGTCCGCCACACATCTTATCAGCCATCTCCACCTCAGGCATGTTGAGATATTGTGTGCGTTTGCCCAACACCTCGCATCCCATGGCATTCTGAATGAAGGCAGCGTTGGTCACATCGGCAGGGGGAAACCAAAAAGCCACATCTGGGCGCACAGGTTTCTCCTTGTTGGCAGACTTGCTTTTAATCAGTTTCTGCCACTCCACCAGTTTGGCAAGCTCGTCCTCATCGTGACTGCGGAAGTCGCGACACATAGCTTCCGAAATGTTTGTAAATTGCCCTTTATTACAGCCGGAATCTGCAACAAGATTGGCCATCATGCCACATAATTCCTTCCAACTAAGGTCAGGATACATGAATTCCGCTCCGCTGACGTGTGCTCCGAGAACTGGGAAAATCATCGGAACGAGGGGCTCATGCATGTCTTTTGATACTTGTGAGAGCAAAAGAGCCACAATTTCCGTTCCTTTTCCAAGTTTTGGCATCGTCGGAGCGGTGTTTTTACTAATATTATACTTCATGATTGTTCTTTCAAAATTTTATAACTTGTTGATATTCTGCCTTTTAGATAGAAATTCGATGGACTAAATCTTCCAATTCCAGTTCTTCCAATTAATTTTTCGAGGGTGCCTTTTTCTCTTATTATATATATAACTATTTAATTATTAATAAGTTATAAGACTCTAAAAAGGGGTTTTGCGTTTTCACACCCTTAATTGGAATTTGGAAGAACTGGAATATTGGAAGATTCTACGCTCTGATCAACCCTATCCCCTCTCCCTCTCCGAGGCCTGTTGCACTATCTACCAGTTTGGCAACCTGCCTCAGTTCTTTGGCAGCTTCCATACAGAATTTAGCGAAAGTGAGTTTCTCGTTGTAGTCTGGGCGATTGAACGTAGGATAGATAGTCCCGTCTGGTTTTCTATTCACGTTGATATACCGTCCCACAAACACGTGTGGGTTACGCTTTACCGGCCATAACGCCTTTGCCACATGCTCCACGAAGAGGTAATGATCCTCTGCATCACGCGTGATCGTACCGCAGAGATACCTGCCTACAGGCAATCTCCCTGGCTGTTGCGTCATCAGTTTGAGGTAAATCCCCAATTCCGTATGGGGATAGGCCGACGTATGCTCGCGATAAGCGCAAGCAAATGGTGAATCACCTTGTAGCATGTCGTTAACTACGCTACCGATAATCTGTGGCTCGTGCGATGAAGCAGAACCGTTCTCGACAATCTTTTTTGTCATTGTTGTATAATTTTTAAAAAAAGTATTGTCTCACACTACGCAGGATCATATAGACAATGTAATTCATGTCCTACGCTCGGAGCCGTGTTTCGTTTTTGACCGCTGACTGAAATCTATAAAAGAATGCAGCAGAAACTCCGAATTAGAAATTTCTGCTGCAAAGATATGATAAAGAAAATGCGGAGTGTATTATTTTTCTAATGTATCATTCGCTCGAGGAATAAAAAGGAATGAAAAGGAATTGAAAAGGAAAGAATCAAAGAATTACCGGTGAGATAATGCTTAAAATAGAACAAATCAAGCAATATATCATTAAAATAGGCCAGCAAATCACCCAAAAGGAGGAATGCTGACCTATTTTCGAGGAATTTATAAAGAATGGGAAGATAATATCAAGGAATCATTAGGACAGTAGATTATTCATTGCTTTGTTCCAGTTATTGCTTGTCGCAGTATATAAACCATGACTTTTAAGGATCGTCCAAAGAGGTTTTAGGTACGAATTGTTATAGTCAGATATTTTTTTATTCTTGATATATTGGGCTGTTATCTTGGCAATAGCAGGATCATTACCAGCTTCTTGAATATCTTTAATATAAGCAATTATATTTTCAAGCTGATTATCGCTGTAGAAATGAGGCTTTAGATCATCGATAAGTTTTTTATTCATGCCATTATAATCTATGATATCCCGAATTTGAACAGATAACCATTTTTTCGGATTATCAATATAATCACACATATATTTACTAAGTTCGTCTTCTTGTTCTTGCAATTTGGATAATCGAGATTGAATGTTTTGTACCAAATCCCTCCATTTAGAATCCTTAGGAAGCGTTTCAAGCAAACCATCAGAAGAATCAGCATAAAACATTTTATCTTTGGAACAATAATTTAAAAGAATAGAAACCCATACAATAATTACAGATGCAGCCAACTTTGCATCAACATTATCTTTACTTTCATCATAATCTCGTAAATAACAGAAAAGGCAGTCATAAGAATTTTTAATATCGTAATCGGACGATTGTTTTCTGATTTCATCAATAATTTCGACCGTTTCTATAAAAATTTCAATTGTAGAGAACCGCAAAGTATTCATGCGGCTCTCAAATTGTTTACAACTGGTATTTATTAACCTCATAATGACATTATCCTGTAGAGTGTCATTAATTAGGGCAACTGATTTTGGCTGGAGGCGTTGTTTCATTTTCTGTTTTCTTTATATCGTCAATACATTCATTGAGCCATTTAAGAAGTTCATAGTCGCCTTTTTCAATAGAAATAGAGGATTTCATCTGAAAATTTTCGATGGCTAAATCTGGCATAAAATACATAGGCACAACCTCGTCATTTAAGCATATCATTCCACTTTTACTCATCTTAACCCTTATTTCACAATCATTTTTGGATACGAATTCTGCAACATTAAACATGGTGTCGATAGCATTTTTTATGCTTAGCTCATTGGTACCCTTTGCGTATTTACTTCCAAAGAAAACCTCTTTTGCTTCGTTTTCTTCACCTCGCTTGATCAACCCATTGATATCGTTATCACTCGAGAAGTTAGCAAATTTTGCAGTCTCCCCATCACGTTTTGCAGTTAGGCAAATCTGAGTCACATAATCGTTATTACTTATGCAACGTCTTTTGATAAGACTCCAAGCTTTTGCACGCATCAAAATCTTTTCAAATTCAATAGTATAACCATATTCTTTTATTAAACGATTAAAATTTGCAGTAAGTATCTTTAAAATCCTATCAATATTACCATTGAAAGTAGAGTAATTTTTTTCAATAGCCACATATTTCACATCTCCAAGATTAAGAAAAATTATATGACAATATGGATAGGAAGATTCAGTCTTTTCTTTATAATCATCTATATTATTGGTAGTTGTTCCTGTAGGTAATGTTATCTTTATATCTTTATCATCATTAAGTCTAAATACGATAATATTATCATGCTCGGCAATCACATTATTTTGCAAACACACTTCTTCCTTTCCTTTTTTCATGTATATCTGAAATTTTCCAGCAGTTTGAAATAGCTTTCCAAATTGCTCTTGAACTTTTTCCTTTTCAACTCTTTTCTCTTCTTTAGAATCTGGGTCTTCCTTGAAAGAATACCTACAGAAGACAAACTTCTTTTGCTTCATTTTGATAGTTTTTAATAAAATTTATTCCCTATCCACAAATGGAATCAGGAGGGTTACTAATATTTATTGTTTTAGGTTTCTCGTCCATGATATGATGGACGAGACTCTAATGATATATACGTATAGCAAATAGTGTGCCAAAATTGTTGAAAATTTATCTTTTCTGCACAATACTGAAATTTTGTCACATCTATTTTCGCTCGTGTCAGTCATGTCATTTCTGATGTCCTATGTGTATTCCGTGGATAACAAAAATTTCCGGATCACCAACATACAAAAAAATGAGGCGGTATTCACATACGGCCTCATCAAGGTTTAATCTTAAATGAATAAGTATCTTATTATTATTGCAGTTGCAAATAGACGAATATAACCGATACCCTCCAAATTTTCCCCCAGTTTTTTTTGTAATACACGGATTCTAGTTGAAGATTCTTCTCAAGATTTTCGTTAAGATGTCGAGCATCCCCGATGCGATCCCCCAAAAATCCCTCCCCAGAAGCAACGTACTGTTGCGTATTCTCGTCAAGGATTTTTGTTAATGATTATATTTTTAGTTGCCTGTCGGCAAGAAATCTTAGAGGAAATCTTTGGTAAAAATCTGAGGACCTAAACGGCCCAGAAATCTATTTAAGATAGCTATCTCCCTAAAATATTTCTTGCGAAGCAACATCTTAAACAAGATTTCCTCCAAAGATTTCTTGCCGTAGGCAACCCCAAAAACATCCGTCTAACATCCGTCTAATATCCGATGATCCGATGAATCCGATGATTATACAAAAAGAAGAGGCGGTATTCACATACAACCTCTTCAGCCCTTCATAAAAATCCTTATTTAATTTATTTTTTCAGTTGCAAATATACGAATAAAACCGATACCCTCCAAATTTTTCCGTATATTTTTCTCTTTTTATTCGTTAAAATCAAACTTTTTATTTAATTTTGCCTCCGAAATGAGTGCCAAGAGGGGATGGTCAACATACTGGCTGCTTCTTTTCACGTTTGTCACTCCGTGCAAGGTGGTATGTCATGCTTGCGTTTTTTATATATCTTATAGAACAGGAACCTGACTCCTGTTTTCCGGACTACAGAGATTCTAGTTAAAGATTCTTCTCAAGATTTTCGTTAAGATGTCGAGCATCCCCGATGCGATCCATAATAAAACCCTCACCAAAAGCGAGGTATTCGAGCGCATTCTCGTCAAGGATTCTCGTTAATGATTATGTTTTGTGATGTCTGTCAGCCCCCCCCAAAAAAAAATCCACGGAACACACAGAGGACACGGAGAAAGATTTTCGTAGGATGATAAAGACCACTCCCTCAGCCCTCAGACTTCAGACCTCAGACTTCAGACTTCATTTTTGCGTTACACTTACAGTATTACAGTTTTTGAAAAGCAAAATCGCACATACACAACAATGACTTTTGCGGACTTAATAGTTGGCAAGTGGAACTGTCCCCATGTTTTTTGTCTCCCCAGTTTTCCTTTTCGACAAACTGTGTTAAATATTCTTATAATTTCACTTGAGTTTGCATTATACAATGGAAATTATAAATAAATAATTTAATTTTGCATTGCACTTTTCTCGCAGAAAGCCTGAAGGGGTATAATGTGGGTGGGTGCTGTTTTTATAGAAAGAGCGTTTATCTGACGCTTGTCTTTGACTAGTCGTAATCTCGCAAATTACAAAAATCGTCATAAGGCAAGACAACGATGAATGCTCACGGTGGGTATGTTACGCCCTGCCGTGTGTTGTCGTATATGTACCCCACTTGTGGTGGTAGGATGCGGCTACTCACGCATGGGATTAATATATGCCATGCGTGGGCTTTCTGCGTTGTCCGTCTCGACGATTTGGGCAATGCGAGAGCCTCGACTAGTGGGATGGGCAAAGGCGAATCCCACGCTTTATTTTTGTAGAGACATAACCAACAAAACTATAACAATTTTCGGAGATTGGGGTTCTATCCGTATTTGAAAAGATAGAAACTTATAATGTATAAGATAACATGGGATAAGGAGACAGGCGGAGTGCTGTTGCACTCGCGCATCGTAGAGGGAACGCTTGGAATCTCCCCACGTCCTGTGTTCTTTGAAGAATTGAATCTTTTGGAACTGGATAAGTTAGGTTGGACTTATCCTCATGCAAAAGAACCTATTATGTGGGCTGTAAACAAACAATATTGGTATCGTGGTGTTCGCCTCTTCGATGCTAAAGGTGCTGACATTTACACCAAACCCACATTGGAAATGCAACCTGGCATAGAACCGATGGAGCTAAAACCTGTAGATGTCAAGAAGATGCTCCAGCGTACCGCCGACCTTATGTTCGTTTTGGAGAACGAAGCCATTGAGTTCATTCACGACACCTATCTGGCATACGCCAAGGTGAACAAGACATACGCCAAGGCAGATGCTAACAAACTCGACTTTGAGGCTATGGCGGAGCGTGTGGAGAAAAAGAGTAAGCAGAAGATGGCTGTGGTAAAACAAGATTGCGATTCCTTTGATATTATGCCACTTTCCACTGCCGAGAAGGAGGGAAAACGCGTGCTGCTTTCTACCAAGATCGACCGCTTTATTGCCAGTTTCTCTGGTGGTAAGGATTCACAAGTGGTGCTCGACCTTTGTACGAGAGCCATTCCACCAACAGACTTTGAGGTGATATATAGCGATACGGGCTATGAGTTGCCTCCATCGCTAACCTTATATAAAGAGGTGGAGACATACTACAAGGAGAAATTCCCTACCCTCAACTTCCTTATGGCTCGTAACCATGAGTCTGTACTCAATTATTGGGATAAAATTGGCACACCAAGTGATAATCACCGCTGGTGCTGCTCGGTAATGAAAACAGCTCCGTTGTACAGAATGTTGATGTCTGGTACAGATAAACGACAAAAATTCTTAGCTTTTGAAGGAGTAAGAGCAGAAGAGTCAGTAAGTCGAAGTGAATATAATAGAATAGGTAAAGGGGTAAAACATAAATTTGTAGTAAACGCACGTCCAATATTGAGTTGGAATACAACTGAAGTTTTCCTATATCTGTTAGAACATGATTTGCATATAAATTCAGCATATCGTGTAGGAAAGCCTAGAGTAGGATGTGTCCTTTGTCCATTTGGTTCTCCCTGGGATGATATGATAGTCAATAATTGCTATTCAAGTAATCTTAAGCCATTCTTGGATAGGATTGAATCAAATGTTGCTTCAAGAAAAATTCCAAATAAGAAAGAATATATTGCAGAGAGAAAATGGAAGCTAAGAGGCAGTGGTAAATTCTCTGAGGCTAAGACCTCCGTTTCGTTTTCTTCGTCTTCCAATAAATGGCAAGCAATAGTGAAAAGTGCAGAAAAAGAACTATTCACTTGGTTTCCAGTTCTTGGCAAGTATAGTATAAAGGAAAAACAAGAATTTATTATTGGTGAATTGGAGTTCAAACATGAAATATACCATTTTGAAATTCGTTTTGGCAAGAATATGAATGATTTTACATTCACTTTGTATGACAATAATAATATACAACTAAGATATTATTTAAGACGAATTATCAATAAGACAGCGTATTGCATAAACTGTGAGGCATGTGAGTTAGAATGCCCTACAGGTGCTCTTTCTGTTTATCCAAAAGTGAATATAGACAAAGACAAATGTGTACATTGCCTCAAATGCTTGGAATATCATAATGTCGGGTGTATTGTGGCAGATTCAATGATTAAGCCAACAACTATAAAATTATCGAATATGAAAATATCAAAATATGGAACGTTTGGTATCCATCAAGAATGGGTTGACCAATATCTAACAGATACAGATTCTTTTTGGGAAGATAATTTCCTTGGTGTAAAACAAGTGCCAAGTTTTAAGGCATGGCTGAAAGACGCAGAGATTATTGATGAAAAATCAAAACTTACACCATTTGGTGAATTATGCGTTGAAATAAACAGAGAGAACACAACTCTTTTGTGGGAACTTATTCATATCAATTTGGCTTATAATAGTCCTTTAATGGGTTGGTTTTCTTCTTCTGTCGGCTTTAATACAGAGATAGGGAGAAAAGATTTTGACAAACTTGCTCTCGAGTATTTCCAACAGACATTCAAGGAAACGACAATTACATATGCTGTACAAGCCTTGGTGCAAACATTTAAGTATTCTCCTATTGGTGAAGACTTAAGACAGTTTGTGAGTCAAGATACAAAAGGAACATCTTTCCAAAGGTTACCCTATAACGATTTGAGTCCTGAGGCTGTTGCTTATTCTTTATACAAATACGCAGAGCAGAAAGGGATTAAGATGCTTAGAGTTTCCGACTTGTATCGTTCCGAGGAGCTTTGTGGAGTATATCGGGAATTTGGTATTAGCAAGGGTGAATTACAAAAGAAATTAAGATTCTTGTCTTCTGAAAAGAACCGAGTGTTGGTTGCAGAGCTTACCATGGGGTTAGACCACATTACCCTTCGGGATGACTTGGACCAATTGGTAGTGCTCAAGTCTTTGCTTCAATAAAAAATGGATTAGCAACATAATATTCATATGCTTATGGCTACTAAGTACGACGATATCATAAAACTGCGTGGAGGCAAGGCTGCCTACGACATCGCAGAGGAAAAACAGGGTGAATGGATTTCGTTTATCCCTAACGAGCAATTCAATTCAGTATTGCGCACGGTCATCAAAAGTGTGCGCTGTAACGATATTGACTTTCACAAGAGTTTCTGGATAAATGGAACATACGGAACAGGTAAGAGCCATGCCGTGGCCGTTATTAGCCACTTGCTCGGTGACGATGTGGAGGACATAAGAAAGTGGGTGGACTACGAATATAAGGGAAAAAAGTTTGAGTCTATTCGCGATTCCATCTACAAACTTCGCGAAAGCAAGCGATTGCTAACGGTTAAGGTGTATGGTCTAGGTGCCATGACACACCCTGGTGACGTTGCCCTTGTGTTACAAAAGGCTGTTACAGAAACGCTCCGTAAGCACAAAATAGAGATTGTTGTACCTACGGATTACGAAAACTATATTGAACAAATCCGGCAGAACCCTGAAATCTGGAATCACTTGATTGACACGCATACTGCCCTTTCGTCAGTAGTGTCAGACTGCGAACAGCTGGTTGAGAACCTAAAGACTGGTGACCTTGGCATTTTCCACCGAGTGACCGATACTTTGCGAGAAGCCAGACTTGACATCCGCCTGAACAACGACAATATCAAGAATTGGCTCATTGAGGTTCAAGATCGTCTGGCAGAGCTTGGAACTTATAATGGCCTACTCATTGTTTGGGATGAGTTCACAGACGTAATGGCCGATGCTATCGGTATTCCTGTATTGAAGCAGTTGCAGGAAGTAGCACAAAAATTCATGAACATGGAGAACAATTCCTATATGTTCCTCATTTCCCATCCTTCGGCGTTCAACGGCATGGACGCAGAACAAATGAAACAAACCGACGGACGTTATCACCGCATGAAATATAACATGGAGTCGGTGTCGGCGTTCAAGATTATGTCACGCAAGTTTGAAATTATCGACGAAGAACGTCATCGCCAAATGCGAGAGCTGTTCTATTCGATGAACCCCCAATTACTCGACATATTCACCGCCACAAGCAATGACCAGCAGTCCACTCGGGATGACCTCTTCAACCTTTATCCATTGCATCCTGGTACTGCCAATCTCGCTACCCATTATGCCACGGTGGTAGGCTCATCAAGCCGAAGTGTATTCGAGTTTTTGGGACAGAATGATTCCATACGCGAGTTTCTTGACAGCGAGGATCGTTTTTTGAACCGCGACACCATCACGGCAGACTATCTGTGGGATTATGTACTGAAGGTGTTCCAAGACGATGTGACCAACTATGGAGCGGTGACAGAACGTTACAACTCTTACAAATTGCAGGTAGCAAATGAGGGGGATGCTTATTTTGCTGTGTTTAAAGGCATATTGTTGCTTAATGCTTTTAACAACATTTCGGGCGAAAACAACAACGGACTTGTGACTCCATCAGAAGACAACATCCACGCTCTCTTTGCAGGAACACGTTATGATGGTAAGATAGACACAGTACTGCAATGGTTTAATGAGCAAGGCATTATACAACGTGCGCCAGGCGGATTATACTCTGTACAGTTCTCTGCCCTGCCTTCTGGTGAGATAGAAGAAAAGAAGACCGAAATGCGCAATGTGCAGTATCGCTATACTGATCAGGTACTCAACTTCTCTGAAGCTGCCAGCACAGCTTTTGAAAAAAAGATGATGCAGAAGGTGATACGCCCATATGAATTCAAGTTCTTCTCCGATCATCAGAACGAAGCCGTACTCAGAAGTCAAATCAAGAATTCACGAAAGGATACAAAAACGAGTGCTCTGTTCTTTGCCCTGCTTATGGCACGAAATAACACAGAACTTGGAGTATTGCGTAGCTTTGCCGAGAAATGTGCTGAAGACGAGGATGACAAGGACTTGAAGAATATCGTTTTCTTAGTGTTTGACGAGGTACTTACTGATGCCAAATACGAGCAGTTTATAGAGTATCAAGCTAACTATGCTTGTGCCAGCAGCCATGGTTTCATTGACCAGCAGAATGTACATCGTGAACATGCTGTGTCGATGGTGAAGGAATGGATGGACAGCGTTCAGCGTGGCAATGCCATCGCCTATATCAATGGCGTAGAGAAACAACCTATCTCCGTAAAGCACCTGTCGAGTATCGTAAATGGCGTGATTGCTCCGATCATATACCCATATGGTCCTGACGCTTGTGAACTGTTGCGTCAAAAGGCGCCTTCCACATTCTGGCGTCAACAAAACTCAAAAGAGATTGTTCGCACCTTTATCTTTGCCACCTCAAAAGAAGAACTTACGACTATAACCGCACAGATGCGCCCAGTACAATATTTGGTGCAGGAATGCCTGGATGACAATATGGAGTGGAAGAACGATATACCAGAGAACGATCCGTTCAAAGTTGTATATGACAAGGTGCAGAACATTATCAAGTATGCAGACAAGAGTCTTCCTTTCAATTTTGATGAAAAGTTCTCTGTGCTTCAAAAGCCGCCATACGGACTTTATGGAAGTTTTGCACCTATGGCAATGATGGCATTTGCCTTGAAGCCTTGGGCCAACAAGATATTTGATATGCAGGGCAAGCCACGCGACAAGAATGCCTTGATTGACGATATCGTGTATCTATTCAAGGTCTGGGACGACAAAAAGTCGAATTCTAAGCTCAATTTCAAATTCCAGACACCAGAGGAGGGCAAGTTGTGCAAAGACCTCATTTCGCTCTTCAAACTCAACAGTAAAGATAACACATATTCCGACGTATCGAGTCTGAAGGATGCCCGATATGCCATCACGGCAGAATTCCTAGGTAAGAAGGGATATCCACTTTGGTCGGTAAAATACGCTTCCGAAGAGGCTTTCTCAAGTCTGCCAGTCATTATGAAAGTTAATGATGCTGAGCGAAAATTGATAGACAACATTGTGACTATCTGCATGGAACGTGACTTACGCAATCCTGCATTAGTGAAGGAAACGATAGATCTTATCTCAGAGTTGCGTATAGAGATGAAGAATATACTCAATGTAGATGCAGCCTTTTCTGACGGTTTCAAAAACTACTTGATGCAGCTTGACTACATCAACATACAGGAAAATGATGTTGATGAGGTGAAGCACTTCATCGAACAAAACCTTCAGTCAACGGTCGGATACTGGACTGAAGAGGAAGTGGAGAAGAAGGCTTTGCAGTGGAAATCTTCAAAGGCTCTACAGCAACCAGTAGATCCACAGACACCTCCTGCCCCACCAACATCACTTGTGGGAGAAGAATATCCACCAACGACTTACGTTCCCCCTGTCAATTTAGACATTATTGCAGAAAAGCGCAAGCAAGCAAAGAGCCATATAGCCAGCATCACCACCCTCGACGATGCCATCGCTTTACTCAACAAACTGTGTGATGAAGCAGGAGAATGGTTGTTGGACAAGATAAACAGTTAGAAACCGATGTACAAGGAATTCACTTCATTACAAGACCTTTATCAGGAGATAGATGTCGATAAAAATTGGACAGGTGCGGAGAGTTCTATTCGCAACCGCTACCCCATACGCTTTGTATTGTTTGAGAATTTTGGAGATTTCGGTGAGTTTGTTCAAGAGTGCCAAAACCATAACGTGTTTGTACAGAGTATAGAGAAGTGGATGAGAGACGGACAAGATGATAAGTTCATCACCTATTCCCAACTCGCAGCTATGTTTGAAGCTTATATCAAGAGTTTGCCAGCAAATGACTTCGTTATTGCGCCATTCTCTGAGATAACCCGCTTTTATGACAATGTACATTACGCCGAGTTTGACTCATTGTTGAAAACAATACGCCTTGTACAGTCACCAGAAGAATCTCAACGAACCCATCAGCGCATCTATGTACCACTCATAGGTATGCAGAGTAAGGTAAGCAAGTTTAAAGATGACCCAAACATTCACATTTGGGAATACCATTCAGGGATAGAGAGCGAAAACTATAGGTTGGTGTTGACATCTGGAACAACTTACGGAGTACAGGGATTGGAAAACAAGTTCAGTCTCTGCGAGAATATGCGACAGTGGATTTCACTTTGGAAGAATGTAGGAGCTAAGGTGAAACAACAAATCATCTGCTCATCGAAATGTATCTTTGACTCTGCCGGCAATGCACAGCCAGACAATGCCTTCGACTATACCCTTTGTCATAATGCTTTTGAATTCTTGAGCAAAGGTCTCGGTATAAATTTTGGAGAGCTGACTGCTGAGGAGGAAGATATGCCATTTTGGGAGCAGTTGGCTTCAAACATCGATATTGAGGACTTTGACTTCGAAACATTTGTCAACAAGCGGTTCAATACATCCAACCTGAATGACAGCATAGCTTTCGTTCAGACATGGTTCGAGTATATGGATGGCTTCTCACGTTGGTTGTTGAAAAGTTATTTCTTGTGGAATTCCACTACACCAACTTATCTGACGAGGGTGCTAAGAAACTGTAAGACACAAAGCACGTCAGACTTGTTTTCTCTGTTGGCTACTCAAGTGTTTGATGAACCACAGGACGAAGCAAGTCTCAAACTTCGCAGAATTTTACTAAAGGAAGCCCAAAAGTATAATGTGCAGATTACCCATCTGGCAGAGCAAAAGGTAAAGGCGAAACTGATGGCTATGGCTGCTGACCCCGAACGTGGATGTTATTATGCCATGAAATATATGACATCACTCACACTTTCAGAACAATACCTTATGACAGAATGGGTGGGACAAGGCAAGATAGACGTGAAAGACATTCAGACATTAATGCCTTCGCTTTATTCTTATCTTGCACCGCTGGGTATTCAATTGGGCAACTCCTTCACATGGATTAATGATTATTTCCGTGAATACACGCACTCGAAGATAGCCAATAAAGCCAACGACAGCTTACGGCAGATGTTGAAGGAACGCAATGCATCACAATCAACTTTCGAGGCCTGGAGAGATAGCTTCAAAACCGTGAAGACCATCCTGTATAATCGTCAAGACATAGACCTGTATTATTGGATTGACGGATTAGGTATAGACTGGATTCCGTTCATAACAAAAGTAATAGAAAAACATAGAGTAGATGGAGTATATCTCAACGAGGTATATGTTGCTACAGCACAACTTCCGTCAGTAACTTCTGTCAACAAGTTGAAATTGGAAGAATTAACAGGCAATAAACTGGAAAAGATCGGAGATATAGATAAGTTCGCTCATACACAAAAGAGCTATCCTGCTTATATCATAGATGAGCTGCATCTTGTAGAAGAGGCCTTGACCCAGGTATTGTCGCAGTACAACGGTAAGAAGATCGCCTTTGTTTCTGACCATGGCATCAGTTATATGGCGCAATTTGGCAACGGTCTTAACCTTGCAGGTATAGAATCCGACCATTCAGGAAGATGTGCAGTATGGAAAAAGGGAAATCCAACTGTGGATGGTAATTATATGATTTTACAGGATGGAAAGAGCATCTGCGCTCTAAACCACAATTCCCTTGCCTCAAAAACACCAACGGGACAAGGAACACATGGAGGTGCTACGCCAGAAGAAGTATTGGTACCAATCATTATTGTTTCAGGACAAAAAAATGCCAATGTATATTCGGCAAAACTACTAACATCAGATTTGATAGCATCAAGTCCTACTGTAAAATACAACATCAAAGGCTTGAGCAGTATAGATACGCCAAAAGTAATTTACAATGGCGTTGATTATCTGCTCCACAAGAAACAAGACGATATATACGAAAGTGAAAGACTGAATCTTGTAGGAACAGCTACAAGAATTACTCTCGTAATAGGAGATTTCAAACAGACAGACCAAATAGGCATCAATATGGGTGCCCAGGAGGATGATTTATTCGGATTTTAACTATGCAGACATCAACAATACAGAAAGTCAGGGAGCAATTTGCATCCATGGCCATATATAAGGATCCAGCGTCAACCAACAGTTTATTTGCTGGTCGCAATCTTCCCTCGTTTGTGAAGGACTTCATTCTAAAACGTTACATCAATATTGACGGTTCTGTAAATCGTTCAGAACTCACAGGTTTTCTTGACATGGTGATACCACAGAAACAAACAGAGGTGAAAGACCGCTTGGCTTCTGGGGAAGAGTTGACACTTCTCTCCCGATTCATCATTTATATTGACTTGGTAAAGGGTGTGCGCCGTTTTGGTATTCCAGACCTTGGCATCAAAATCAACGAGGGACAGATTCCTGAGTATGTGTACAAGAATCATCAGGGAGAATTGGTAGATGGCGAGAAATGGGGCATCATCAAACTGTCAGTCCTTCCAGATGAGGACGGAAAGAAAAATCATGTAGAAATGGTGGACTATAAGCCTTTCAAACCATATCGTTCTGTAGATATCGACTATCTGAGAGGAGCGAGAACTGCATTCTCTACGTCTGAATGGATAGACGTACTGCTGTCAGCAATGGAGTATGAGGCTGATGGGTTTGAGACTATGACACAGAAAGTGGAGTTTCTAAGTCGATTGCTCATTTTTGTAGAGCCACGGCTTAATGTCATAGAGCTGGCACCAAAAGGTACAGGTAAATCGTTTGTTTTTGGCAATCTTTCCAAGTATGGTTGGCTTGTTAGTGGTGGCAAAGTTACACGTGCAAAGTTGTTTTATGACAAAAACAAGCAACAGAACGGTATCATCAAAAACCATGACTTTACGGCATTTGATGAGATACAGACTATAATTTTTCAAGAACCAGCCGAGATACAGGCTGCTTTGAAATCATATTTGGAGAGTGGTAAAACTACCATTGACAACAACGAGTTTAGTTCAGAATGTGGTTTGATGATTATGGGCAATATTCCCCTCAACGAGCAACGACGTCCTTTGAACTATCGTTATTTTGACTCTCTACCACAATCATTCAGGGAGTCAGCTTTGCTTGATCGTTTCCATTGCTTTATAGAAGGTTGGAATTTGCCACGTATCAACAAAGGAATCATCTACAAGGGATGGACGCTGAATGTGGAATATTTTTCAGAAATACTACATTCGCTTCGCACGCAGAACATTTATGGTTTATTGTTTGATGAACTTGTGGCTTGCGATAAGAATGCTGACACACGCGACTTCAACGCTGTAAAACGTATTACAGTGGCTTATATGAAGTTGCTCTTTCCACATTGGACGCATGTAAGCGATGTCAATCTTGACGATTTTGATACCTATTGTCTGCAACCTGCTGTTCGCCGCCGTGGTATCATCAAGGAACAATGTCATTATATAGATGTAGAGTTCAAAACCGCAATGCCCCATTTCTGGTTGAAGGGAAATGAAAATGGGGATGTTAATGGCGTGGTGTAATGACACGGGGATAGGTCTTTCTCACGCCACGAGAATCTTTAACGTAAATCCCATACCA
This sequence comes from Prevotella sp. P4-98, assembly GCF_002251405.1. Taxonomy (NCBI): domain Bacteria; kingdom Pseudomonadati; phylum Bacteroidota; class Bacteroidia; order Bacteroidales; family Prevotellaceae; genus Prevotella; species Prevotella sp. P4-98. The sequence goes on from NZ_NPJC01000075.1 coordinate 69,649, forward strand.
AAATGCGCTCGAATACCTCGCTTTTGGGGAGGATTTAATTGGGGATCGCCTACGGCTCGAATTTTTGGAGTAGCGAAGACAGAGTGAGAGCGCGCTTTCACTATGCTGAGTCACGACAAAAATAACCTATGGTAAATCTTAACTAGAATCTTGCGAATAATCTTTAACTAGAATCCGTGTAGTCCGTGTGTTCCGTGGATAAAAAAATCTGTGATTCCTGTGCGACATTTCACCAAATACTGAAGGAATATAGAAAGTAATTTTGCATCGTAAGAGACTCATATCCTATGTCTGACCATTTGACTAAAGAACAACGGCACAAAAACATGGCGGCTATTCGTTCGAAGGACACGAAGCCGGAAATGATCGTGCGACATGGGCTGTGGAAACGGGGATTCAGATACAGGCTGAACTACAAAAGGCTGCCTGGGCATCCTGACTTGGTATTGAGGAAATACCGCACCTGCATCTTCGTGAATGGCTGCTTCTGGCATGGGCATGACGTGGATATGGTACAACCGGAGAATTCTAAGTGTTGTAAGATTCCTAAGACAAACCGTGACTTCTGGGTGGAGAAGATTCGCAGGAACAAGGTGCGCGACAAGGAGGAGCAGCGGACGTTGGCTAAAATGGGATGGCATTGCATAACGGTATGGGAATGTGAACTGAAGCCGCAAAAGCGTGAAGTGACTCTTGACTCCATCGCTTTTACGCTCAACCATATCTGGTTGCAGGACCATGGTGCAAAAACTCACTATTATCCTATACTGGAAGAAGAGGATACGGTATGTCCTATGGCGGCAGAAGAATCTCCCAAATGAATCAAGAATGCCAAACGGGGGGTGAGGGGGTGAGGTCTGAGGTTTGAAGGCTGAGGTTTTTCATCCTACGATAATCTTTCTCCGTGTCCTCCGTGTGCTCCGTGGATTATTTTAGTTGCCTACGGCAAGAAATCTTTGGAGGAAATCTTTAACGAAATATGGCCTATGGCCAGAAATAATAATCTTTAACAAAAATCTCGACTGAAAATGCGCTCGAATACCTCGCTTCTGGGAAGGGTTTTATTTTGGATCGCCTACGGCTCGAAATCTAAACTAGAATCTTGAACAAAATCTTTAACTATAACCACTAAACACTAACCACTAACCCATAACCTTTAACCTTTAACCTCTAACCCATAACCTATAACCTCCGTGTTCTCCGTGTGTTCCGTGGATAAAAAAAATCCGCTTTCTATGTTAAAATCCAAATATTTTGACCATTATTTTTAATTTATGCTGATATTTTATATTCTGGTGAGAAAATTTGGCGATTTCGGACCATAGCAGTGACCAAACGTATGAGTTTGTTCTTTACATTATTCAGTGCAACCTGCTTCTTCTTTCCACGTTCTACGAGTCGCATATAGTATCTTGCGATAACGGGATTGAAGTTGATGGCAGCCAGTGCAGCCTGCGTCAGCATGGACTTTATCTGGCGGTTCGCCATGTAGTGTACACGAGGAT